>JAFYWE010000152.1 GCA_017558165.1 Bacteroidaceae bacterium | reverse complement strand
GTCCTTTTTGCCTCCAGCACGTTCCGGTAGCAATGCATGTATTGCCTGACGTCTCTGTTTCTCTCTTTCAATTTCTTGAGGATCATCCGATATGAAGAATTCCTCACTGTTTTCAAATATCCCGTTCATAACTTTTTTGCCCCAAAGCTACACCTGTTCCGGAATGTTCAGGTTGCTGAAATGACAATTTATATGTTATTGCAAGTTCTTTCTGCTAAAATAACAGATTTTGTTCCCTTTGTCAAGAGAAAAAAAGTTAAAATCCTGTTAATCATGTTAAAGGAACTTCTGTACAACAATTTTGTCTGTTTGTTGCACTATTCCTCTTGTTTTCTTAACTTCGCGCTCATTAACGAATAATTTCTGCCGATGAAGAAGTACAATTTCAATGCGGGGCCGTCGATGTTGCCGCGTGAGGTAGTCGAGGAGACCGCGAAGGCGGTGCTCGACTATAACGGTATGGGGCTGTCGCTCATGGAACTGAGCCATCGTTCGGCCGAGTTCAAGCCTGTGCTTGACGAGGCGCGTGCGTTGCTCAAGGAGTTGCTTGATGTCCCAGCCGGCTACGAGGTGCTTTTCCTTGGTGGCGGTGCCAGCATGCACTTCTGCATGGTGCCGTTCAACTTGCTTGCACGCAAGGCGGCGTATCTGAATACAGGTGTTTGGTCGTCAAAAGCCATAAAGGAGGCACGCCTTTTCGGTGAGGTGGTCGAGGTGGCTTCGTCGGCAGATAAGGCGTTCTCATACATTCCAAAGGGTTTCGATATCCCGGCCGATGCCGATTATCTTCACGTAACAACGAACAATACTATATATGGTACTCAGTTGCGCAAGGATATCGACTCTCCGGTACCGTTGGTGGCCGATATGTCGTCCGACATACTGTCACGTCCGGTGGATGTGTCAAAATACAGTTGCATCTACGGCGGTGCTCAGAAGAACCTAGCGCAGTCGGGCCTGTCGTTCGTCATTGTAAGGGAGAGCGCGCTGGGTAAGGTGGAGCGTGCGATACCGTCAATACTTGACTATGGCGTGCACATAGCCAATGGCTCGATGTTCAACACCCCGCCTACATTGCCCATATATACCGCCTTGTGTAACCTGCGATGGGTAAAGGAACAGGGCGGCGTTGTTGAGATGGAGCGCCGTGCGGCCGAGCGTGCCGCGGTGGTGTATGATGAGATTGACCGCAACCCGCTGTTCCGTGGAACGGCAGTTGATGAGGACCGCTCGTATATGAACATTGATTTTGTCATGGCTCCGGGGTATGAGGAGCTTGAGGATGCATTCATTGAATATGCCGCGGCACGTGGAGTGGTGGCCATCAAGGGACACCGTTCGGTGGGTGGTTTCCGCGCGTCGTGCTACAATGCGATGCCGCTTGAGGGTGCGCGAATGCTTGCCGAGTGCATGAGGGGCTTTGAAAACGAGATAAAAGGATAAAGGATGCTTGAAGAGGATATATACAAGACCATAGAGGAGCAGGGTGAGGCAATCTACACCGAGAAACGCAGCAAGTTCCTTGCTTTTGCCATACCTGTCACCACGCTCGACGAGGTGAAGGAGTGGATTGAGGTGTACCAGAAGAAATACTACGATGCGCGCCACGTGTGCTATGCCTACCGTTTGGGTGAGCGTGGCGACCAGGAGCGCTCCAATGATAACGGTGAGCCGTCGGGTACTGCCGGCAAGCCCATCCTGGGGCAGATTCACAGTAAGGAGTTAACTAACGTGCTTGTGATTGTGGTGCGTTACTTCGGTGGCGTCAAATTAGGTACAAGTGGCCTTATTGTGGCATACCGTGCTGCGGCAGCCGAGGCACTGGAGGCTGTCCCGCATATCGAGAAGACCATCAATGGCGAGATTGTCCTGAAGTTCTCATATCCACTCCTGAACGAGGTACTGCGCATTGTCAAGGAAGAGGAGCCAAGGATGGTGGAGCAGGTGTTCGACAACGACTGCATGGTGCGCCTGTCGATGAGGCTGTCGCGTCTTCCGCGCCTTATCGAGCGTTATGAGAAGCTGGTGATAGCAAGCAGGAATGATTTGAGAATAGAACGTCCGGAGTGACTTGTCATTTTGTATTTGCTCTGTCATTCTATATTTGCAAAGTCATTGGCTCGTTTTGCTTTTCGCCACCCGCGTGGCATGAACTTTGTCTATGCTGCACGCGACTAATGGCTGCAAAACTCACCGATAACAAAACGGAGTTTTGTCATTCTGATGACCAACGTGAGAAAGAATATCTTGAGATCCCTCACTGCGTATAGGGAATGACATCTTGCTAATGACACATGTCTTGCCTGTCATTCTGAGCGTAGCGAAGAATCTCTACTTTAATGTGAATTTATAATGCACCCCAACCAAGATTTTTTTGATATACTTGAAGCCGTTACCGTTGACTGCAAGGACGACGGTGAGTGCTTTACCGTTACCGACAGGGTGACGGTGATTGAGCGTATGCTCATTGGAAGCAGTTACCGCCTTGTGGCGCGTGAGCCGTTGGCGTTGCTGTATGCCAAGAGGGAGCTGCACGAGGGTGACAGGGTGCTGCTCATCTCCTCGCACATCGATTGCCTTTACGGGGCATGCTTCTGCAATGATGAGGGCGATTGCCTGCGCGGTACATTCGACAACAGCTTCTCCAATGCGGCCTTGCTTTGGAATATGCTCAATGACAGGCTCCCCGATAATGTGGTGGTGGCGTTCACCGGCAATGAGGAGAGCGACTCCCGGGGTGCGGTGCAGACGGTGGTTGCACTTGGACGCCTGGGTTGCGAGGTGCCGACGGCTTTGGTGCTTGATGTTACCAATGAGGGGTGGGAGAGCGGTGCGCTCTTCACGCTCGAGAACGATTTGGGTATCGATATCCTCACTGCCTATAATATAATATCTTCGCTTGAGTGCTATGGCGGGCGTTTTGCCTTCAAACATAATGCCGAGCCCGACGAGTCATGGGACTATGCCGAGTACGGTATCCCGTCGCTTACCCTTTGCGTGCCTGTCTGCGGTGAGCTGCATAGCGATGCAGGCGTCCTGTTGCGCAAGGAATCGGCGCTGGAGTACTGCAACGTGCTGGCGTTGCTGGCAAAAGTGTTGGGGTAGGAAGGCACTTTAGTGATCTTAAGGTCTTTAGAGTCCTTAATGACCTTCTGTTCTGCTAGCCTTGCTTACTGCCTTATAGGCTTTTCGCCCTTCAAGGGCTTTGAAAAATCCTGCCATTGGCGCTTTCAATAAAATTCACATTCTATATTATATTTGTAAACGGAATATTTGTTAGTTCCGTTTTTTTTTTTTTGATTTGCATTATATTTGGTGTATTGTAAATTTATATATCAATCATTAATATTAACTAACTGTATTACAAATGAAAAAGATCTTTACTTCTTTGTGTCTGTTGGGTTTGCTTGCTCCATTC
>JAFYWE010000016.1 GCA_017558165.1 Bacteroidaceae bacterium | reverse complement strand
GTTGTTTAAATTTATGTCCTTGAAATTTTTATAGAACTTTTTTAGAGTGTTTTTTTATTTTTCAAAGGCGCATAGCGGGCTATGTAACTGCGAAAAAGGGAAAAACAGGCAAAAAAGGGCATAAAAAGACAAGCACTTCTCGAGGACAATGTAAATAATATTTTTGAAAGAAATTTAAACAGCTTCTAAATAGGGTAGATATTGTATCATTACTTAAAAGATAAACGATAATGAGAACCGCTTTCCGCAAGACTGCCTATCTTGTCCTGCTCGTGGCAATGACATTGCTGCTGGGCGAGAAGGTTGTGCCGCATCACCATTGTGTTGGGGTGTGGGCGGAATGCTGTGCCGATATCGAGAACGTTCACTTCGGCTACGGTGACTGCGATGATTGCGACGGTCACGACGCAGGGCACGCCCACGACGAGGAGCAATGTTGCGAGGATACCCCGCTCTATCTGCGCGCGTCGGGCAACGATGTGCACGTCGAGAAGCGATACCTGGTATCCAATGACAGTTTTATCATCCCCCAGCAACCGCTATTGCCGGTGAGTGATACCGTAGCTGACTGCCTTTTCCTATGGCATCTCAAGATTCCCGATGTCAGTGTCCCGTGCTATGCTTTAAGGGCTCCTCCTGTTGTATGATTCTATCAAATAGTGTCATCCAACAGAAGTTACATTTATAATTACGTCTTATGAAAAATACATTCTTTTTGGCAATCCTCGTGATTGCTTTGTGTGGTTGTGGACACAATCACAGTGTAGAGGCTGAGCACGCGCACACCCATCTGCACAATTTTACAGCCTATTCAAACAGTAACGAATTCTTCATGCAGCACGAGGGACTCGAGGCGGGTGCCAAGTCCTGCATCACGCTGTTCGTTACGGAACTTGAGAGTTTCGACCCTGCCAAGGCCGTTGAGGCCAAGGCGACCCTTATGGTAGGCGGCAGTGAGCAGAAGGCCACAGCTACCCGCAGCAAGGAGGGTATATTCAATTTTGATATTGTGCCCGCGAAGAGCGGTAGCGGTAACCTCTTCTTTGAGGTAGGCGATGACAAGGTGCGTTTTCCTGTAACGGTAAATGCTGCAGGTCACTCACACGACCACAGTGCCGATGCCCATGCAGGTCACTCGTACGATGAGGCCGGTCACGATTGCGGTTCACACGACCACAGTGCCGATGCTCATGCAGTCCACTCGCACGATGAGGCCGGTCACGATTGCGGTTCTCATGACCACAGTGCCGATGCTCATGCAGGCCACTCTCACGATGAGGCCGGTCATGACTGCAGTTCTCACGACCACAGCCACGATGCCCCTGTTGTATTCTCCGATTTCACTCATGTGGCATTCGGTAGCGAGACCGAGGGTGCGGCCGATGACGTAGCCTTCACAAAGGAGCAGAGTTGGAAGATTGACTTTGCAACAGCTGTAGTCGAGAAGCAGAACTTCGGCGGTGCAGTAAAGGTCGTTGCCAAGGTTGTTGCTACGCCTCAGGATTTCACCACCATAGTGGCAACCACAAGCGGTAAGGTGCAGTTTGTGGGCAATGTAGTCGAGGGCAAGGATGTTGTTGCCGGTGAACCGCTGTTCTACCTTGAGGGTGGTGATGTTACCGACAACGATGCCGCAGTAAAGTATGCCGAGGCCGAGAGCAACTACCTGCTTGCAAAGAGCGATTACGAGCGCAAGAAACTCCTTTTCAACGACATGGTTGTGTCGGAGCGTGAGCTTGAGGCCGCTGAGGCTCTCTACAAGCAGACCGAGGCTCGTTTCCAGAGCCTGAAACGCAGTTTCGGCAACGGAAAGGTTACACTCAAGGCCGTAAAGAACGGTTACATAGCATCTTTGCTGGTTTCAAACGGCGATTATGTAGAGCCGGGAACACCAATTGCCACAGTGCAGTGCAACGGCAACTATAATATCGTGGCCGAGCTGCCCGTGCGCTTCGCACCGCAGTTGAGGAACATTGCCGACGTCAATATCGTACTCCCTACAGGTGAGGCGTTCTCAATGAACGCTGCCGGTGGCAGTGTAGTGGCTGTGGGCAGTGCCGCCAACGGTTGCAACATGTTGCCTCTTACAATATCGGCAGGCGCAATTGACGGAGTTGTACCAGGCAGTATCGTTACCCTGTATATAACATCTGTCAGCGACACAAAGGCTGTCGTGGTACCACGTACCGCACTTGTCGAGGAGATGGGCAACTTCTTCGTGTTCGTGCAGAACAACCCTATCTCTTTCGAGAAACGCACCGTTGAGGTAGGTGCTACCGACGGCATCATGGTTCAGGTGCTCGACGGTGTGGCTGCCGGTGAGCGTGTAGTTACAAAGGGTGCCGTGTCGCTCAAGCTCTCACAGGGTGCCGCGGCTCTTGACCCACATGCAGGACACGTACATTAATACCATACCGCTATGCTGAACAGAATAATAAGATTCTCGTTGAACAACAGGCTGTTTGTGATGCTTGCAGTCGTGTTGACGGTCATTGGCGGTATATATTCGGCAAAGAATATCGAGGTCGACGTATTCCCCGACCTCACCATGCCTACCGTGGTAATCCTTACCGATGCCTCCAATATGGCGCCCGAGGAGGTGGAGCGTCTTGTGACATTCCCCATCGAGACAGCAGTCAACGGTGCCACCAACGTGCGCCGTGTACGCTCGTCATCATCACAGGGATTCTCGTTCGTCTGGGTAGAGTTCGACTGGGGCATGGACATCTACCGTGCCCGTCAGATAATCAGTGAGAAGATGAGCCTGCTGTCGGGTCAGTTGCCCGACGGTATTGTGCCCATGCTTGCACCGCAGTCGAGCGTGATGGGTGAGGTGATGTTTGTCGGCATGCAGGCCGACAGCACATCCATGATGGAGCAGCGTACCCTTGCCGAGTGGATAATCAAGCCGGCAATCCTTGCTACAGGCGGTGTCTCCAACGTGACTATCATCGGCGGTGACTACAAGCAGTACCAGGTACTTGCCGACCCTGTACGTATGGAGATGTACGGCGTGACTATGGAGGAGCTCGAGTCGGCCGCATCATCAATGTGCGTGAATGTGGGTGCTGGTGTAGTACGTGACTTCGGTAACGAGTACAACCTGCGCGGAATGGGCCGTAGCAACGATGTCGATGAACTGGGCAGTACCGTTGTGAAGGTCAACGGTGACGTGTCGGTGCGTGTTGCCGATGTTGCCGACGTTGTC
Organism: Bacteroidaceae bacterium; assembly: GCA_017558165.1. GTDB lineage: Bacteria > Bacteroidota > Bacteroidia > Bacteroidales > Bacteroidaceae > HGM04593. The sequence goes on along the minus strand of JAFYWE010000016.1, from coordinate 4,577 downwards.
ATAGCACCGGCCGTGAAGCAGGGCTATGCCTCAATGAACGGAACCCCCGCCATCATTCTCTCAATCTCGAAGCAGCCTAATGTCAACACCCTTAGCGTGACCCAGAACATAGAGCGCAACCTCGAGGACATCGCAAAGTCATTGCCTGCCGATGTAAGGCTCGATACAAAGATTTTCCGTCAGGCCGATTACATACAGTCGTCGGTGAACAATGTGGGCAACTCATTGATCGAGGGTGCCATATGCGTTATACTTGTGCTCTTCCTGTTCCTCACGAGCCTTCGCTCTACATTCATATCACTGCTGGCCATCCCGCTCTCGTTGCTGGGAACGGTGATTGTGCTCTACCTGTTGGGAATGGATATCAACACCATGACCCTCGGCGGTATGTGCATCGCCATCGGTTCACTTGTCGATGATGCCATAATTGACGTCGAGAACGTGTACAAGCGCCTGCGCGAGAACCACAGGTTGCCGAAGGCCGAGCAGAAATCGGCATTCAAGGTGGTGTTCGAGGCCTCGTCCGAGATCCGTGCCTCAATCATCCACGCCACGCTCATCATCATGGTTACCTTCACACCGCTATTCTTCCTTAGCGGTCTCGAGGGCAGGATGCTCAAGCCCCTTGGCTTCGCATACCTCATAGCACTCGTCATCTCTCTGTTGGTGGCAATGACCGTTACACCGTTGCTCTGCAAGATGATGCTTTCGGGCAACGGCTACCTCTCAAGGAACGAGAAGAAGAACTGGGTGGACAAGTGGTTGCTCACAGCCTACCGTTCGTCGCTCGATTGGGTTCTTGCGCGTGCAAAGGCAGTGATTGCCGCCCTTGTCCTGCTGTTCGTGGCCTGCCTGTTCCTCTTTACACAGATGGGACGCAGTTTCTTGCCCGAGTTCAACGAGAATGCATTGACCATCTCTGCCGTATCGCGCCCGGGTGTGTCGCTCGAGGAGAGCAACAAGATAGGTGCCGTCATAGAGGCCGAGCTGTTGCAGGTACCCGAGGTCATCAGTACCGCGCGCCGTACAGGCCGTGGCGAGCTCGATGAGCACTCGCAGACATCCAACGGTGCCGAGATTGACGTGAACTTTGTACTTGGCGAGCGCAGCAAGGCCAATTTCCTTGCCGATGTGCGCGCCCGCCTCGCGACAATCCCCGGCGTGGTTACCTCTGTGGGCCAGCCGCTTGAGCACCGTATCGACCACATGGTGTCGGGTACACAGGCCGACCTTGCAATCAAGATATTCGGCCCCGACCTCAGCGCCCTTTTCCGCAAGGGAACCGAGATAAAGGAGCTGCTCAAGGCATTCCCCCAGGTGGTGGACGTGAACGTGGAGCAGCAGGTCGAGACCCCTCAGCTGCAGATTCGTGCCGACCGTGAGAAGCTTGCCTACTACGGCATCACCATGGCCGAGTTCAACGCCTTTGTAGAGGCAGCATTCCCTGGCAAGAGAGTAGGAAGCGTATACGAGGAGGAGCGTAGCTTTGACCTTATCATCCGCCTGAACAAGGACTATACCGAGAGCATGGAGGGTGTGCGTCGTGCGCTCATCGATACACCTGACGGCAAGGTGGCGCTCGATGACATCGCGTCCATTGTGTCGGTAGGTGGCCCGGGAAGCATCAGCCGTGAGAACGTGCAGCGCAAGGTTGTAGTGTCGGCAAACATCGCGAGCGGCGACGTTGCCGGTACCGTTGACCGCGTGCGTGAGTATCTCGAGAGCGAGCTTAGGCTTGCCGAGGGTTATCGCCTTGAGTACGGTGGCCAGTTCGAGAGTGCCGACTCGGCATCGCGCACGCTGTGGCTCACCACACTGGTGGCAATCCTGGTGGTGTTCGTGCTGCTCTACAGCGAGTTCAAGAGTACATCGCTGTCGGTAGTGGTACTGCTCAACCTGCCGTTGGCGCTCATCGGTGGTATCATCATAACCTACTTTACCTCGGCGGTAATGAGTATACCCGCAATCATCGGTCTTATCACGCTGTTCGGTATCGCAACGCGTAACGGTATACTCCTTGTATCGCGTTACCAGCACCTGCGTGAGGCCGGTATGGGGCTCGATGAGGCCCTGCTCTCAGGCTCAGCCGACCGCTTGACACCAATCCTTATGACAGCGTTCACCTCGGCACTCGCGCTTGTGCCAATGATCCTCAACGGCTCGGCATCGGGTAACGAAATCCAGAGCCCAATGGCTGTGGTCGTTCTTGGAGGACTCCTGTCATCAACACTCCTTAATATATATATAATTCCAATTGTCTACCGTTGGGTGGTAAGGAAGAACTGGGTGTAAACTCTTATTTACAGCATAAGCGGGCATGCCCGCTTATACTGTTTATTTAGGTAACAACATCTATGTTGACCCATAAACAAAGGATTAATGTCATTCTATCTTGAATTCTAAAGTGAAATACAAGTACTTAAGTCCTCCTCTGTTTATAGAGGAGGTGGCACGAGCGAAGCGCTGTGACGGAGGAGTAAAAACACCAACAAACGTAGTGGCAGACCGGCGTGTCTGCCCTGCAAACACCAGCAATGCAATTCCGGGCGAACACACCGGTTCGCCCCTACGAGCAAACATGAGGAGCACTAAGTATTTACATTCTACCTTGAATTAAGTTTTAAAGCGAAATACAAGAACTTAAGTTCTCCTCTGTTTATAGAGGAGGTGGCACAAGCGAAGCGCTGTGACGGAGGAGTAAAATCAGTCAGGCTCTTCTTTTACATTGACAACACCGCCTCAATTCGTTTTATCCTTACCCAGACCGTCTGGCGCGGGTAGCCGGTAAGGTTCACAATCTGCGGGCCTGTGAGGCCTATTTTCAACAGGTAGCACACACGCAACAACGGCTCGTTTATCCTCTTGAACTTGGACTGCACCTCGTGAGTGAACTCCGGGTACAGCTTGTCAACGGCACCCAGCAACTCTTTCCACTCGTCATCACTCAAGTGATATTTGCCCTCCGACGCCCTCTTCACCTTCTCAATTATATCCTTCGCATCACAGGCAATGTCATTCATCAGCGTGAGCCTTGTCAGCTCGCGGTTCTGCGCCACAAGCATCCTGAAGTCATTCTCGGCAGCCTCAAGCTGCTTGGTGAGCTTTGAGTTTGTTGTGTCCAATGTAGCCAGTTCCTTCTCTTTCTGCTCAATGCTTGCCTTCTCCTTTTCAAGCTCGGCATCCTTTGACGCCACCATAGCCTTTGCCTGCCTGATGTTCTTCTCCTTGCTAAGTATAATGTCAAGCAACTGTTTCTTGCGGTGGTAGTAGAGCAGAGCCACAACCGAAATGATTATAACCGATACGGATATTCCCAATAAAAGGTTGAACCTGTCACGTGCCGCCTTCTCCATAATAGCCATCTCCTCCTCCTTGTCACGCTTGTACTGGTAGAAATTCTTGGCATTCGTGGTGTGCTCAAGAGTTCTCTTGTCAATTACAGCCTCGTTAGCGTTTATGAAATTAATGGCACAGCCAGCAGCCTTTTCATACTCCCCCTTGGCAACATAGTACCTTGTGAGCCAGCGTGCGGCGTCATATTTGGATTCAATGCGTTTTGTCGTGTTATAGAGTTCCGACTTTGCAACGGCTGCAATGTCTACGGATATGAACCTCTCATAATACATAGCAATGTTTGTAAGATAGTTGAATGGCCTCGCCTTTTTGGGAAGTTGTGCTAATAACCAGTAACATCGTTCAGCTTTTTCCCTACGGCCATAAACAGAATATTTCCCTATTGCATAGGCTATTATATCTGCGTTGCTTGGGCATATTCCTTTTGCCTCAATCTGTTGCAATGCCAGGTCTGCGTATTTAATTGTTTGTATGGTATCGGCAATCTCATGATAGCTACTTGATACACTCATGTATGTCCTCTCGTTCACTGTTTGGAACTTCTCGGCAATATCAAGTGCTTTTATTGCGGCGTCAAGCGCACTGCTGTAGTTGAATTGCTGATTATACAGGTATGATAGTTGTGAATATGCATTTTTCCATAGTGCGCTGTCAATGTCGCTGTTGTTCTCGGCAATCTCAGCCGATTTCAGGAAACATGTCACCGCGTTAGGGTAATCATTCAAGTCGCGGTATACACTGCCCATGTAATAATAGGCCTCTTGCTGTTCTGCTGCTGTACCATTCTCCTCAAAGTAACGGCATACATCCTCTATGGGTTTTATTGAGGTGTGTGTTATATATGCCTTGTCGTGCAACCTTATATCAAGCAACGCGAATTTATTGCGCATATACTCACATTCATTCTCAAACAGTGGCTTTATTGAGTCAAGCCTCTGCATTGCGACCTTTGGCAAGGTGTCGCCCATAGCCTTAATGTCATCCATATGTCCAATAAGGAACTCATTCCCCTGTTTGTTGCACGAAGCAAAAAACAGCGATGAAAACAGCAAAAAGTGTATAAAATACTTCATAATAACCCGGTCTGTAGTTTACTCGGACACTAAAATAATGTAAAAAAACGTATGCTGTACATTTATTTTGTCTAACCTTGTCTAACAATATGTAAATGATGAAAACGTGTATAATAAAATGCATGCTTTGTAATGCGTTGTATATTAGGG
>JAFYWE010000151.1 GCA_017558165.1 Bacteroidaceae bacterium | reverse complement strand
GTTTGAAGGCTGCTGACGTTGAGACACTCGGCCAGCTCGTTCAGTACAACAAGACCGACCTTCTCAAGTTCCGCAACTTCGGTAAGAAATCGCTCACTGAGCTTGATGATTTGCTCGAGAGTCTGAATCTTTCGTTTGGAACAGATATTTCAAAATACAAATTAGATAAAGAATAATTATGAGACATAAAAAATCTTTTAACCATTTGGGCCGTACTGCATCTCACAGAAAGGCTATGCTTTCAAACATGGCAGTTTCTTTGAGCATGCACAAAAGAATCACTACGACCCTCGCTAAGGCTAAGGAACTCAAGAAGTTCGTTGAGCCACTCATTACAAAGTCAAAGGACGATACAACTAACTCACGTCGTGTAGTATTCAGCTACCTCCAGAGCAAGGAGGCCGTTACAGAGCTCTTCAAGGAGATCTCAGTAAAGGTTGCTGAGCGCCCAGGTGGTTACACACGTATCATCAAGTTGGGTACACGTTTGGGTGACGCAGCCGAGATGTGTTTCATCGAGCTCGTTGACTACAATGAGAACATGGCTAAGACACAGGGTAAGAAGACACGTCGTCGCCGTTCAACAAAGAAGGCTGACGCTCCTGTGGCAGAGGCCGCTGTTGCAACAGAAGAATCTACACCAGCAGTTGCAGAATAATTAATTACTTACTTAATAGATGTGGGGGAATGCCGTGAGGCATTCCCCCATTGTTTTGTACTATTGTTTTGTCGGTCGGCTGTTGTTTTGGGTAAATAATGGTTGATAGAAGTTAAAGGGCGTTGTATAACGTCCTTTTTTTGCCGTTTTTTAGCGAAATCACCTTGTTTTTCTGTCTTTTTTGAGAAATCTCACCAAATAATATTAAAATAATTTAAATCAACTGCCCGATAATACGGAAATTTTTCTCTAAATTTGTGCCGGATAATGTATTAACGTAACTCAATTTATATGCACAGAGTCGTAAAAATTTCTAAGGGATTGAATATCAATCTTAAAGGTGCTCCGGTGGCTGAGTTTACATCAGTTGCTCCGGCGAAGCATTATGCTTTGATGCCTGCTGATTTTACACGCGTTACTCCAAAGGTGGTTGTGAAGCCCGAGGATAGTGTGAAGGCCGGTGATCCTTTGTTCTTTGATAAGGAAAATCCAGAATTGCAATTCGTTTCGCCAGTGAGCGGAAAGGTTGTAGCGGTTAACCGCGGTGAGAGAAGACGCGTTCTAAGCGTAGTAGTAGAGTCTGACGGCAAGTTCGAGTCAGTTGAGTACAAGGCGAAGGATGTCCTTTCGCTCTCTTCTGACGAGGTAAAGGCTGACCTTCTCAAGGCCGGTCTCTTCGGTTTCTTCCGTCAGCGTCCTTATGATGTGATTGCAACTCCTGGTGACACACCACGCGCAATCTATGTATCGGCATTCGATTCAAAGCCATTGGCTGTTGACTTTGAGCTTGCTCTCAAGGGCAATGAGGATGATTTCCAGACAGGTCTTGATGCACTTTCACGCATCGCCCCGGTTCACTTGGGTATCTGTGCCTGCCAGAAGTCTGCAGCATTGAATGTTGCCAAGAACGTTACAACAACAATCTTCAAGGGTCCACACCCTGCAGGTAACGTAGGCGTGCAGATCAACAAGACTGCTCCAATCAATAAGGGCGAGATCGTATGGACTATCGGTGCCGAGGAGGTTATCTTCATCGGTCGTCTCTTCAACAAGGGTAAGGTAGACTTTACACGTACCGTAGCTCTCGTAGGTAGCGAGGTCAAGAACCCTTCTTATTGCAAGATGGTTCTCGGTGCCCAGATCAGCAACCTCGTGAATGGCCGTCTCGAGAACAACTACGAGCTCCGTGTCATTGACGGTAACGTGTTGACCGGCAAGAAGACCACAGTTGACGGTTTCCTCGGTGCATTCTCTAACGAGATTACCGTAATCCCTGAGATCATGGGCGGTGCCGAGATGTTCGGTTGGATTTCTCCACGTTTCTCAATGTTCAGTACAAGCCGCAGCTATTTCAGCTGGCTCTCTCCAAAGCGCAAGTATACCATCGATGCCCGCATCAAGGGTGGTGAGCGTCACATGATCATGTCCAACGAGTACGACAAGGTGTTCCCTATGGATATCTATCCTGAGTACCTGCTCAAGGCAATCATCACAGGAAATATTGACAAGATGGAGCAGCTCGGTATCTACGAGGTAGCTCCCGAGGACTTTGCTCTTTGCGAGTTTGTTGATTCATCTAAACTTGAGGTACAGCGCATCGTACGTGAGGGCTTGGACAAGCTCCGCGCCGAGATGTGCTGATGAAAAAGCAAAGGCTTGCATGGTGAAATACAGCAAGCTCGGTTTTAATGCAAAATAAAATTAGTCATATGAAATTTTTGAGAAATTATCTGGATAAAATTAAACCCAACTTCGAGGAGGGTGGCAAGCTCCACGCTTTCCGCTCGTTGTTCGACGGTTTCGAGACATTCCTGTTCGTTCCCGATGAGACCTCGAAGAGTGGTGCCAACATCCACGATGCGATTGACAGCAAGCGCATCATGTCACTCGTTGTGTTGGCTCTTGTACCTGCTCTTCTTGTGGGTATGTACAATATCGGTCTTCAGAACGCTCTTGCTGCCGGTACTGTAGAGACTACAGGCTGGTTCGAGATGTTCGTATACGGTCTTCTCGTGACCCTTCCAAAAATTGCCGTTTCATACATCGTCGGTCTTGGTATCGAGTTCACCGTAGCACAGTGGAAGAACGAGGAGATCCATGAGGGATTCCTTGTATCGGGTATCCTCATCCCAATGATTGTCCCTGTAGGCTGTCCATTGTGGATTCTTGCCATCGCTACTGCTTTCGCTGTTATCTTCGCCAAGGAGGTATTCGGTGGTACAGGTAT
>JAFYWE010000150.1 GCA_017558165.1 Bacteroidaceae bacterium | reverse complement strand
ATTTGATTATGATATTAATAAGTGCGAATACTAAAATTATTTCTAACATAGCTTTATGGTTAATGTTAATAAAGGCGGTTCTGTAAATTCAAACTACCATTGGCAACTTGTCTGGGCTTTGTCAAGGCTACGGATAATGTGATTTTGTTTTACAAATTTAGTAAAACTTTTTATGTTTATAGCTGAGATTCCAGTGTTATTTTGGTAATTGTCACTTCTTGAGGTACTATGTAATGTCATCAGTCTAGCTTAACCTCGATGACGCATGGAAATGCATAGCTACGGTCACCGCGTAGCCAAAGGGAGCTGTAAATGTTTGCAATCGTGCGCTTGGGCTTCTTGCAGGCAATCTTCTTTCCTTTGTAGCGGACAGTTACCTTCTTGTCAAGGTCGACCATGTTGTCGTTAAGGTATATCGTGAGTCTTGAATAGTCGCAGTGGCTTATATCTATGCAGTTACCGTCTATGCTTGCCTCCACGTAGCTGCCGTGCCTTAGCTCGTCGGCCGGTGCCGAGAGCCAATAGAAGTGTTCACGAAGAACCTCTTCCTGGCGCCATACGACTCTTTTAGGGTATGGATTTCTGCGGTATTGTGCCATCCATTCCACTGCGTCGGCATCGGCTCTGTCCATCCAGTGGCCCTTGCCTTCGATTATGTTTGTAGTGTGGATATATTTTCCAGGGTTCGCGGCTTGGAGCGAATCCATTACCGCTCCTTTCTCCTTTGCAAGGCGGTTGCGGTCATATGCTGCGTCGTGCTCTCCCATCCAAATCGAGAACGGTAGGTTGAGCAGGTTTACCTGTGAGGCATTTCCAGGGTGTCCGGCCATCATTGATGCCGCGGCCCACTTGTCTGCCATACGTGGGGCCATGCGCCATACACCGTCGCCACCGGCAGAGTAGCCCATAAGGTATACCTTGTTGGGGTTCACGCCCTCGAATACCACGCATGTGCGTATGAGTTTCTCAAGCAATTCGTCGAGTCCTTCCCTGTGCCACATGTTCCATGTGTTCCATGGCGCGCGTGGTGCCACGTATACACCCTCGGGCAGGCTGTAGAGGTATATCTGGTTCATCCACTGCTCGTCATTTACCTCCTTGGGGCACTCGCCACCGCCGTGCAACGAGACGTAGAGGCTACGTCCGTCGCGTGGGAATGTACCGAATGTGCGGCATGCGCAGGCCAACTTCAGGGTGTCGTGGGTAAGTATCATCCTTTTCCACTCATCCTTGAGCTCCTGTGCCGACTCCTGTAGCCAGAGCGAGTCAATTATTATGGCTGCCTTCTCGGCCTCCACCTTGTCGAGTTTCTTGCCTGCGAACTTCTGTGCGGTCAAATCGCCCTCTGCACTCTGGAGCCACGCCTTGAGGGCGTCGGTCTGTGCAAGAGAAACGGCCGAGACGAACGCGGCCGTTATGATTGAAAAAAATCTTCTCATTCTCTTTTATGTATGTTTTGTCATTAAAGTATTATCTTGCTCAGTATCATCGAAATGATCATATAGAACGTCATGCCGCTGAGGTCATTGATGATCTGTATGAACGGTCCTGTCGCCACGGCGGGGTTTATGTCCATCCTCTCAAGTACCATAGGAATCATGGTGCCGAAAGATGATGCGAAAAGCACTACGATGAACAGGCTTATGGGCACGGACAGTGTCACGATGTCGAAAGCTCCGTAGATGAAGAAGTTGTACATGTATACCATCAGTGACAATATGGTCGCGTTCACGATGGCCACTACAAGTTCCTTGGCTATGTTCCTGAAAATGTGCTGTGAGTTTATTGAGTTGTTGGCGAGTCCCTGTACGGCAATGGCCGATGACTGTGTTCCTACGTTACCTCCCATTCCGGCAAGCAACGGGATGAACAATGCCATCTCGGGGTGTGTGCCCAATGTATTGGTGAAGCAGTTCAGAAGGATTGATGAACCGATACCTCCGAGCATGCCTATCACGAGCCATGGCAGTCGTGCCTTTGTCTGCACGAATACGCTGTCGCTTGTCTCGACGTCCTGGGTAAGACCGGCTGTCAACTGCTGGTCGTGCTCTGTCTGCTCACGTACCTCGTCCATGATATCGTCGACGGTAATCTGTCCCACCAGGCGGTTGATCTTGTCAACGACTGGGATGGCCACGAGGTTATACTTCTCGATTAGCATTGTTACCTCGTCGATAGGGGTGTCAACGTCTACGCTCACCACCTTGGTGTTCATCACGTGCTTTACCTTTGATACGGACGGGCTGGTGATCATCTTGGTGAGCGGAAACAGTCCGCAGAGCCTCTCGTCATCATCAACCACATATACATAATAGATGTCGTCGAGCTCCTCGGCCTGCTGTCGCATCTCCCTCAGGCACTCGGGCATACTCCAGTTCCCGTTAACGACAACCATCTCGGTACTCATGAGACCTCCGGCAGTGTCCTCGTCATATTGGAGAAGGTCAACAATGTCACCGGCTTGCTCAATGTCCTTGATATGCGAGAGCACCTCTTCCTGTTTCTCCTCGTCCATGTCGCGGATAATCTCCACGGCGTCGTCGGTGTCCATGTAGTTGACGAAACGCTTGGCGATGGCCTCCGATGGGAGTTCCTCAAGGAGCTCGTTACGCATGTCCTCATCCATCTCGGTGAGGGCATCGGCAGCTCTCTCGTTGTCGAGCTGTCTGTAGAGGAAGCGCGCCTCCTCTATGTCAAGCTCAAGGCAGATCTCGGCGATATCGGCAGGGTGCAGCTTGGAGATTTTCTCCTGCAGCAATACCGACTCTTTCTGCTCAATGAGCTCTTTTATGTAGTTGATGAATTCTTTTGTCATGATCAGTCTCTCTATTTCGCCAATGCGAGTTCAACCTTCCTTGTCAACTCCATGAACTGTTCTATTGACAGCTGCTCGGGGCGCATCTCGAGTATCGGGTCGCTCAAGAGCGGTGACTCCTTGCCTACGATCTGCTGTATCGAGTTACGCAGCTTTTTCCTTCGTTGGTTGAAGGTGCCCTTTACAATCTTGCGGAACAATTCTTCGTCGCATTCCATGCACGTTCGTCCGTTGCGCTTCATCAACACCACGGCGCTCTTGACCTTGGGAGGTGGAGAGAATACATTCTCGTTTACGGTGAACAGGTACTCCACGTCATACCACAGCTGTATGAATATGCTCAGGATACCATACGCCTTTGTACCGGGCTTGGCCGCCAGGCGCTCGCCGACCTCCTTCTGTATCATGCCGCTACAGTAGGGAATGAATTCCTTGTAGTCGAGCATCTTGAAGAAAATCTGGCTTGAGATGTTGTAGGGATAGTTTCCTATGAGCATGAACTGACCGCCGTCGAAAAGACGGTCAAGGTGCATCTTAAGGAAGTCGTCGGGGATGATGTTTTCCTCCTGCAGCTGTGGCAGGTTCTTACACAGGTAGCTCACTGATTCCTCGTCAATCTCCACGACCTTCAGGGGGCGTTTCTTCTCGAGCAGGAACTGGGTAAGCACGCCCATTCCCGGGCCGACCTCAAGAATGGGGAGTCCCGGACAGGTGTCAACGGTGTCTGCAATGTCCTTTGCTATCGAAAGGTCTACAAGAAAGTGCTGTCCTAATCTCTTCTTCGCTGTTACTGCTTTCATAGTCTGTGAGCCTTTTTGATTAAATTGTGTCTGAAATGTGGGCTTATCTCCAATATATTGTTATCTTTGCGCTGATAAGTTGTCATTTGCGGAGCATCCTGTCAGTTGATAAGATAACAATACGGACGGCCTTTTGACCCCACCGTAATGTTGCAAAGGTAACTAAAACTATTAAAAATGTTTCTAAAGTTGTGAAAAAGATTTTCAATAAAACGATAAAAACGGTACTGCCTATTGTATTGGGGATACTTATCCTCTATATGATATATGCCGATTTTGACTTTACACAACTTTGGGCGGCTCTTGCCGAGATGGACCTGACCTGGTTCGCCGTGTCGACGTTCTTCGGCGTAATGAGCCATGTGATAAGAGGATGGCGCTGGAGGCTTACGCTTGCGCCGCTCGGTTATGCGCCCTCTTCGGCGGTATGCGTCGATTCCATATTCATTGCCTATGCCGCTAACCTTGTGGTGCCCCGTGTGGGCGAGGTATCGCGTTGTGTTGTGCTTGAACAATACGAGCGTGTGCCGTTCGCGCAATCGCTGGGCACAGTCGTGAGCGAACGACTCATCGATACATTGATGGTGGTGTCGTTGACCGTGTTGGCGGTCTTGCTGCAGTGGCCTGTTTTCTGCCGTTTCCTTGGTGATGCCGGTTTCGGTACGGCCGAAAGTCCTTTGTTCGCCTCTATTGGCGGTTGGGTCGTGGTGCTGTTGTCATTGGCCGGTATTATGGCGCTGTTATACAGGGTTATACGTAAGATGGCGTTCTGGAAACGTATAAAGTCGTTCATTTCCAACTTCGTTGTCGGTATAACCTCGTTGGCCAGAATGAAGAACGGCTGGCTGTTCATCCTCGAGACTGTGGGCATATGGTTCTGCTATTTCATGCAGTTCTATCTGTGTTTCTTCTGTTTCGGGTTCAGTAGTGACCTGTCATTGCTGGCGGGGCTTCTGCTGTTTGTCGCAGGAAGTGTGGCGGTGGTGGTGCCTACCCCGAACGGTGCCGGCCCATGGCATTTCGCAATAATAAGCATTATGGTGCTCTATGGCGTGAGCCCAACAAATGCATCTGTTTTCGCGTTGATAGTACACAGTACCCAGACCCTGCTTGTTGCGGTGCTTGGACTATATGCGCTTGTAATGTTGCAATTCCGAAAAACTAAAGATAAACAATAAAAAAGAACAATTATGGCATTGACAATCAAAGATCTTCAGCCTCGTGAGGTGTGGAAGCATTTCGAGGCTTTGACACAGGTTCCACGTCCATCGGGACACCTTGAGAAAGTACAGAAGTTCCTGCTCGATTTCGGCAAGAGCATCAACGTGCAGACATGGCAGGACGAGGCAGGCAATATCATCATGCGTAAGCCTGCAACTTCAGGTCTTGAGGGCCGTAAGGGCATAATTCTCCAGGCTCATATGGATATGGTTCCACAGAAGACTCCGGACAGCAAGCATGATTTCGTGAACGATCCTATCACAACCGTGGTAAAGGGTGACTGGCTCTATGCCGATGATACAACCCTTGGTGCCGATAACGGTCTTGGTGTAGCCGCAATCATGGCTATCATGGAGGATGATACCATTCAGCACGGTCCACTTGAGGCTCTTATCACAGCTGATGAGGAGACCGGTATGTACGGTGCTTTCGGCCTCAAGGGCGGTGAGCTCGAGGGTAGCATCCTGTTGAATCTTGACTCAGAGGAAGAGGGAGTCCTTTATATCGGTTGTGCCGGTGGTCTGGACATCACAGCTACAATGGAGTTCATGGAAGAGGAAAGTGATGACGAGGACGTTGCCGTAAAGGTACAGCTCAAGGGCTTGCGTGGCGGTCACTCCGGTCTGGAAATCAACGCAGGCCGTGGTAACGCCAACAAACTCATGGCACGTTTCGTACGTGAGGCCATGGATGAGTGTGGCGTGGTGCTCGCTTCTTGGAATGGCGGTAACATGCGCAATGCCATCCCTGCAAGTTGCGAGGTGGTGCTCACACTCCCTGCAGAGGGTGTTGAGGAGCTCAAGGCTATCGCCGCGAAGTATGAAGCTCTCTACAACAGCGAGTATGCAACTATTGAGGAGGGTATCACCCTTACAGTGGCAGAGTGCGAGATGCCTGAGACTGTTGTTCCCGAGGAGATCCAGGACAACCTTGTTGACGTTATCCTCGCTTGCCACGACGGTGTACTCCGTTTCATCCCAACTATCCCTGATACTGTAGAGACATCAAGCAACCTCTCTATCGTGCGCATTGCCGATGGCAAGGCCGAGATAAACATCCTTGCACGCAGCTCTTGCGATACAATGAAGGAGTTTCTTGCACTCCAGCTCTCAAGCTGTTTCGCTATGGCCGGTATGAAGGTGGAACTCAGCGGTGGTTACAGTGGCTGGCAGCCAAACGTGAACTCTCCTCTGCTTGCAGCATTGAAGGGTGCATATAGCGAGATGTTCGGCAAACAACCCGATGTACGTGTAATCCACGCAGGTCTTGAGTGTGGTATCATCTCTACAAACTATCCGGGCATGGATATGGTATCGTTCGGTCCCACATTGATGTCTCCACACTCTCCTACAGAGCGCGTAGAGATCCCTACTGTAGAGAAGTTCTATTCTCTTGTGAAGTCACTTGTGGTCAACGGTGTGCTTTGATTTCGTATTAAAGGTATATCAACGTCTTGAGGCCGCCCAATCGGGCGGCCTCTTTTTGCAGAATAATGCATGCATTCGGTCTTTATAATGAAATCTTTCATAAAAAATGTTGTTGTGGATAAAAAAAGAAATTAAAAATATTGTTTTTATTGAAAAAATGATAAATTTGCGGTCGTGATGCCTGAGCAAAAAGAGTTGCCGGCATACCCGTTTTTTTATTAATCCTTAAAAACAATTACTATGAAAAAGAATTTCAAATTCACAGCGTTGTTGCTTACTGCAACTCTCCTTCTTTCATCTTGTATCGGTTCATTCCGCTTGACAAACAATATCAAGGATTGGAACGAGGGCCTTGGTGACAAGTTCGTGAACGAGGTTGTATTCGTGGCGCTTCACGTTGTACCGGTATATCCTATCGCATTGTTTGTTGATGGTGTTGTCCTCAACTCTGTTGAATTCTGGACTGGCGAGAGTCTTGTTGCAGAGCCAGGCGAGACAAAGATCGTGAAGAACTCGCAGGGTGTTGACGTACAGGTTACCGCGCTTGAGAACGGATATACAATCTCTGATGGCAAGACTGCCATGAATCTTCTTTTTGATGAGAACGAGCAGGTATGGAGTGCCCAGTATGGTGACCAGGTTGTGAACCTTGTGAAAGTCAATTCAGACAATACAGCCCAGCTTTATGTAGGTGATACAACCGTGGACATTACACTCGATGCCGAGGGCGTCAATAAGGCTCAGATGTTCGTGAATGATTATGCAATGAACAAATGATTCATTGAATGATATTGTGATATGCAGGGTTGCCAAAAAATGGCAGCCCTGTTGTTTTTATCCATCCTAATTGCTATCTTCGCTACATTGATTCGTGTTATATGGAACATCCCGAAAATGACAAGATATATAAAGGGCTCAAAGTGAACGGTGGCGTGGAGTCACTGGGTTCGGTGAACCCTTATCTTTCTTCAATGCGCCGTAAGCGACCGGCTGCATTGACGGTAAACGATTATGTCGAGGGTATACTGCGTGGAGATGTCACCATGCTCAGTAGGGCTGTTACGCTTGTTGAGAGCATGTTGCCGGAGCATCAGGTCATTGCGCAGGAGGTTGTCGAGCGTTGCCTACCGCATTCGGGCAAATCGGTGCGTATTGGTATAACCGGCGTTCCCGGTGCGGGAAAGAGTACCTCTATCGATGCTTTCGGAATGCATGTCCTTGAGCGTTGTGGCGGTAAACTTGCGGTTCTTGCAGTGGACCCCAGTAGTGAAAGAAGTAAAGGTAGCATTCTGGGTGACAAGACGCGTATGGAGCGTCTTTCCTTGCATCACGACGCATTCATACGACCCAGTGCCTCGTCAGGATCTCTTGGTGGCGTAGCGCGTAAGACCCGCGAGACCATTGTGCTTTGTGAGGCTGCTGGTTACGATAAGGTGTTTGTCGAGACGGTAGGTGTGGGACAGAGTGAGACTGCAGTATATTCAATGGTCGATTTCTTCCTGCTTATACAGATAACAGGTGCCGGTGATGAGCTTCAGGGTATCAAGCGTGGCATTATGGAGATGGCCGACGGCGTTGTCATCAACAAGGCCGACGGTGACAATATAGATGAGGCGCGTCGTTCGGCTGTCCATCTGCGCAATGCGTTGCACCTGTTCCCTATGCCGGCAAGCGGTATACGTCCGCAGGTGCTTACCTATTCGGGCTTCTACGACCTTGGTATTAAAGAGGTCTGGGATATGATTTTCGATTATATCGCAAAAGTCAAGGAGAATGGTGCTTTTGACGAGCGTCGTAACAGCCAATCAAGATACTGGATGCACGAGGCTATAGACGAACAGTTGCGTATGCGCTTCATGAATGCGCCGGGTGTTGCCGAGAAACTGAAAGCGTGTGAACAATTGTTGCTTTCGGGCAAGATGACCTCTTTTGCCGCAGCTGCAAGGATGCTTGAATTCTATGATGGCCTGAAAGGAAATGGCAATGGATAAGAAAATGCTTAGGAGGGCTGTCAAGGCAAAGGTCTTGGCAATGTCGGTTGCAGACAAGGAACTCTCTTCTGCGTTGATGCGTGTCGCGTTGTGGAGATGTATCGATGCTTGTGATGCCGGTGTCGTTGCCATGTTTTCTCCGCTTTCTGACGAACCGCAGATATGGCCTCTTGTCGATGAACTGTCTAAAACGAAAACTGTCGTTTTGCCTCGTGTGGAGGGTGATGTGATGAACTTCTATCATTATGAACCTGGTATGTTGTCAAAAGGCTCTTTCGGAATTATGGAACCTGTGCTTTGTGAGGCTATTGAGCCTTCGGAAATAGATCTGATGGTTGTCCCGGGAGTGGCTTTTACAGCTGATGGCTACCGCATGGGGCGCGGGAAGGGTTATTACGACAAGTATATGTCAAGCGATGGCTTCCGTGCAATGAAGGTGGGTGTCTGCTATTCGTGCCAGCTTGTGGATGAGTTGCCGGTAGAACCCCATGATGTAAGGATGGATAAAGTGATATATAACTGACAAGAGCGGTTCCACGGAACCGCTCTTGTCATTTATGTGTCGCAAATCAGGATGCAAGGATCTCCTGCGCACGTACTGTGTCGCGGTCGATGGGCTTGTCGT
>JAFYWE010000149.1 GCA_017558165.1 Bacteroidaceae bacterium | reverse complement strand
GTTGTTTTTTATATTCAAAAATGTCTGTTTTCTTCTTTTTCTCGGTTACGTAGCCCGCTACGCGCCCTACAAAAAATAATAAAACACCCTATTTTTGCTCTATAAAAAACTTAACGATATAAATTTAAACAGCTTCTTAATAATAAATATAAAAGTTTATCAAAATAATGAAATATATAGAGTTTAACATACGCTACGAGGCTCCCGAGGACGGGGTCATGTACTTGCGTTACTCCCTTGATGACAATGGGAATGCGACGGAGGGTGTCCTTTCGTTGCGTCAGGTGCAGAGCGGGTGGTGGCAAGGCTCCATGGAGGTAAGTGAGGATTTTGACCACATCCTTTATGGATACGAGCTTCTGTTACAGGGTGAAAGCGTCGCAAACGAATGGGCATATACTCCACACAGGCTACGCTTCAACTGTGTCAACCGCAAGTATGTAGTGTACGACATGTGGCTTGACTCTCCTGTCGGGTATTATGAGCAGACAAACCTTTTCCGCTTCTTCGACAAGCGCGGGGTGGTGCTCGACGAACCAAGCATCAATTGGTACAACCGCAGTGTGACCTTCTCACTCTATGTGACAGGTCTTGCCAAGGGCGAGCGTCTCTATCTTACAGGTGATGCCGATGTCCTGGGATGCTGGAATCCTGCCAAGGCCCTGCCAATGCAGCAGCGCGTTCCCAACCGTTGGAGCGTTACCTTTGATGTCTCTACATTGTGGAGCGGTGTACTCGACTACAAGTTCATCGCTGTGGGTGAGGATGGCAACGTGCGTTGGGAAGAGGGTAACAACCGTCACATCATGCTCCCCGATTTCGAGGCCGGTACCAACTATTTCTATCAGCTCGATGAACTCAGGTTCAACTCACAGCAATTGCGTATCGCAGGAACCGTGATTCCGCTCTTCTCTTTGCGTTCGGCGCACGGGTGGGGTATCGGTGATTTCGGCGATATCAAGCTGGCGGCTGACTGGCTCTCGATGACGGGGCAGAACATACTCCAGCTTCTGCCGGTAAATGATACAACGGTCTGCGGCGGCGATGAGGATTCATACCCCTATAACTGCGTGTCAGTATTCGCTTTGAACCCTATTTATGCCGATATGTCTGTCCTTCCTGCGCTAGGCAGCGCAAAACGCAATGCATATTACAGCAAGGAGCGTGAGAAACTGAATGCTATGCCTGTCGTGAAATATGCACAGGTCTACAGGCTCAAGATTAACTACCTGCGTGAGCTCTTCGATGAGGTTGGTTTCGAGGTGCTGTCAAGTGAGGGCTACAAGGCCTTTGCAAAGGAACAGGAGCTGTGGCTCAAGCCATATTGCATCTTCCGCTTCATATCCACACGTCTGCACAGCAATATCTGGGATTGGAAGGATTACCCATATTATGACAATACTACCTGGGAACGCGTGCAGGCCGAGTATTCCGATGCCGCTCGCGAGGTGAACTTCTACAGCTACGTGCAGTATCTGCTCTTTACCCAGCTCAACGAGGCCCATCTGTATGCGAACAGCAAGGGCGTGGCTCTCAAGGGCGATATCCCCATCGGCGTGGCACCGAATGGTGTCGATGTGTGGTGTGACAGGGAGCAGTTCAACCTCCAGGTTTCGGCAGGTGCGCCTCCCGATATGTTCGCGGCCGACGGCCAGAACTGGGGCTTCCCTACATACAACTGGAAGGTGATGGCTGCCGACGGTTATTCATGGTGGAGCCGTCGTCTGCAGTACATGTCCAAGTTCTTCGATGCATACCGCATTGACCACATCCTCGGCTTCTTCCGTATATGGGAGATACCGCGTACTGCAAAGAGCGGTCTTGCCGGCAGTTTCTCGCCTAATGTCCCGCTTACCAGGCAGGAGATCTTTGCGGCAGGCTTTGACTTTGATGAGGCTGTCCATACACGACCATACGTCGACGAGGCCATACTAAAGGCTCTGTTCCCACGCAAGGCGCGCGTAATTGCCGAGGCTTTCCTTGACAAACGCCCCGATGGTACATATACCTTCCGTCCCGAAATTGAGAATGCCAATCTGTTGGCCTACTACATATACGAGCGTACTCCCAAACTGCCCGAGGCACAGAAGACAGCACTCTTGCGCCTCTATGGCAACGTGCTCTTCATGCGTGACCTCAACGAGAACGACAAGTTCGTTCCACGTATCCTGGGTGCCGAGACCGAGGCCTATGAGCAGCTTGAGTTCGGCGACCGCATAGCATATGACCGCATCTACGAGGACTATTTCTACAACCGTCATACGATGTTCTGGTACCGTGAGGGCATGCGCAAGCTTGCGCCGTTGCTTCTCTCTACCACAATGACAGCCTGTGGTGAGGATCTTGGAATGATACCGGCATGTGTGCCCTGGGTGATGAGGAACCTTCAGGTACTCTCGCTCGAGATACAGCGTATGCCAAAGCTCTATGGCGAGGCTTTTGCGCGCCCCGAGCATTATCCATACCTCTCCGTTGCCACACCGTCTACACATGACATGAGTACCTTGCGTGGCTGGTGGTGCGAGGATGAGGTCATGTCGCAGCAGTTCTATAACAACGTGCTCGGTTTTGACGGAAAGGCTCCGGCAGAGATGGACGGCAGGGTAGCACGTGCAATCCTGCAGCAGCATCTGCACTCTCCATCAGCCTTTGCGCTCTTCGCTTGGCAGGACTGGATGGCAATGGATGAGCGTCTGCGTCGCGAGAATCACGATGATGAACGCATAAACGTGCCGTCGAACCGTGACCACATGTGGAATTACCGTATGCACATTCCTCTTGAGCAGATGATGGAGGAGCGTGCCTTCAATGATGCCGTGCGTACCATGATTGCCGATGCCGGCCGACTTGTAAATAAATAAACATATTATACAATGGAAAACAAAATGAATGTATTTCGTTCGTCAGTCCTTTCGGGTATGGCTGTGGCCATTGCAGGTTGGGGTTATCTTGCCTGCACCAGCAAAGGACTCGAAGCTCTTGGAGCAGTACTCTTCTCGTTCGGTCTGCTCACAGTCGTGAACTATAAACTGAAACTGTATACAGGTACAGCCGGTTTCGTCGCATTGCGTCATGAGGATGGCAGTTCACGTTGGCTCGGTGCTATCGGTGAACTCCTGTTCGTCCTGCTTGGAAACATCGTAGGCTGTCTGCTTGTCTCTTTGCTTACACGCCTTTCTCCACTTCCGCTCGGCGAGTATGCCCAGAAGATCCTTGCAGCGCGCCTTGCCCTTGGTCCTCTGCATGCAGGCCTCCTTGCTATCGGTTGCGGTTTCATCATGACAACAGTGGTAACCTTTGCGCGCGAGGGAAAGCCTCTTGCACTGCTCTTTGGTGTGCCCTTGTTCATCTACTGTGGCTTCCCTCACTGTCTTGCCGATGCATTCTACTACATTACGGTTCCGGTCGAGTATACCGGCGCTCATATTGTTGAGGTGGCAGCCCTCTATCCCTGCCTTGTAATCGGCAACTTCGTGGGTTGTAACCTGTACAGGTTCATAGCACCGAAGAACTGATTCTATACTCTTGATACGAATAAGAAGCTGTTTGAATTTTTAAAAAAAGTTTTTCTTATACTATAAGTCGCTGTTTCGTTGTTTTTTATATTCAAAAATGTCTGTTTTCTTCTTTTTCTCGGTTACGTAGCCCGCTACGCGCCCTACAAAAAATAATAAAACACCCTATTTTTG
>JAFYWE010000148.1 GCA_017558165.1 Bacteroidaceae bacterium | reverse complement strand
CCTTGTCACGCCACGCGGTGTGGGTATCGGTAAGGCCGTGCAACAGATAAAGCACAGGGAACTCCCTGTTCTCATCGCCATAACCTGCAGGCAGATATATGCAATATTTCTTTACAGTACCAAGAATCTCACTCTTCATCTCACACTCAAGCAAAGCGGGATAGCTATCCTGTGCCATGGCCTTGAAGGCTACCAGCACTACAAGCAGAAAAAGAGACAACTGTTTTTTCATAATCTATAGTTTCAAGTGAATGGTTTCTATTCCTTACGCAACCTGGCAACCGGTATGTCAAGTTGCTCCCTGTATTTGGCCACGGTACGGCGTGCCACATTATAGCCCTGCGCCGCAAGCAGCTCCTGCAGTGCCTGGTCGGTCAACGGAGAGTTTCTGTCCTCGGCATCGACAAGTTCGCGTATGACGCGATGCAGCTCATAGACCGACTGCTCGGTACCGTCCTCTTTCACCACCCTGTCGCTGAAGAAATACTTGAGCGGATAGATGGTCCAGGGAGTCTGCACATACTTGCTGTTGCTTACACGGGAGATTGTAGATATATCGTACCCCGTAATCCTTGCAATGTCCTCAAGAATCATAGGCTTGAGCATAGCCTCATCGCCACCGTTTACAAAGAATGGTTTCTGCAGCTTGACAATTGCCTTCATTGTGGAGAGCATTGTATGCTCACGCTGCTGCACGGCCGCGACAAAGCCCCTTGCCGCTTCTATCTTCTGGCGCAGGAACTGCGCCGCGGCACGCTGTTCGCTGTTCTTGCTCTCGGCCTGTTCATTGAGCATCTGCACATACTCCTCGCTCACATACAGTTCGGGAACATGCGCATTGTTTAGCGACACGTAGACAGACTCATCCTGTACGTCGAGCAGAAAATCGGGGGTCACCTGCTGACGGCTGAAACCCACGCTCTCGGTGAGCGATGCACCGGGGCGCGGATTAAGGCGAACGATATCCGAGATGGCCTCACGGCACTCCTCGCCGGTTATTCCAAGTTTTTCGGCAAGTTGATCCCAGCGTTTACCTGTAAAGTCATCGTAGTAATCGGCCACTATACGTCTTTGCAACGAAAGGTCTCGATGCCTGCCGTTACGTTCAAGCTGCAACAGCAGACACTCCTGTAGCGTACGCGCCGCAATGCCGGCCGGTTCAAATGTCTGTATCATCCCCAGAACCTCAACGATGTCATCGGGCGCCACCGAGAGGTTGTTGTATATGAGAAGTTCGTCCTCAATCTCCACCAATGGCTTGCGCAAGAGCCCGTCCTCATCGAGCGAGCCTATGATATACTCGCCCACAGCCATCTGCAACGGAGTCAGCGGAAGCTCCGACAACTGCTCCATCAGTGTGTCGCCGAAAGAGACAGCATCACCGACAGGGAAATCCACCCCGCCACGGCCACCACCATAGGAGACGGGTATCTCACCGTTCCCGCTATAATCATCAAAATCATCAGTCGAAGCCTCATCCCCGGCAGCATTCCCATAATCATCCCCGGCCGGTTCCTCATCCCTCTCCTGGGATTCAAGGGCAGGATTATCCATAACCTCGCCACGCACCCTCTCCTCAATCTCGACCGTAGTCATCTCAAGGAGCTGTACCGCAAGCAATTGTTGTGGCGACAGGGTCTGGAGCTGTAGCTGTTCCTGATTCTGTGCTTGTGATATATTTTTCTTAGTCATATTTGAAATCAATACTTGAAGCTACTGCCCCCAAGGAACTCGCGTGCAAGCGAGGTTGGTGGCATATCATGCTCCTGCAAAGGTACAACATAATCGAGGAAACGCAAAAGCCTTTGCGCCTCGGAATACTCCGCCACGTTCTCGGGAACGGCACGGAGCATCATCTCGGCCTGCTGTTTGAACACGGCAAGCTCATAGAAGAGCGACGAGTTGAACATTACATCCGCATTCTCCTGATATGGAAATATCCACTCTTCCTCGCCCTTGCGCACATCGGGCCAACGCTTTATGGTCTCCTGCGCAGGGTATCCACGGTACTTGGCATCACGTATGATACGTCGCAACAGACGGTTGTCCGATGTGGATATATAGTTGTGATAGTCGAGCTTTATCGATGTCAATGCCGATACGTATATGCGGAATTTCTCGCTGTCAGGCACCTGTGATGTCAGCATCGGGTTGAGCCCGTGCGTACCCTCGATGACAAGCACCATATGCGGAGTAAGCTTCAGACGCTTGCCGTTGAACTCACGCTCACCGGTCTTGAAGTTATATGTGGGCAGTTCAACCTCCTCACCGGCCAGTATACGTGTCAAAGACTCGTTGAAATAGGGCAGGTCAATGGAGTACAACGATTCAAAGTCATAATCTCCGTCGGGCTTGCGTGGCGTATGCGTGCGGTTGACGAAATAGTCATCGAGCGAAATTGCGTACGGCGTAAGACCGCAAGCGAGCAACTGGATGCTTAGGCGTTTGCTGAACGTTGTCTTTCCCGATGATGAAGGACCGGCAATTAGCACCACCCTGGCACCACGGTCACGTACCATGTCGGCTATCTGCGACAGGCGGCGCTCCTGCAACGCCTCGGAAATGTTCAGCAAATCGACTCCATGCCCTGCACGCACGCCCTTATTGAAGTCACCGATGGTCTCTACCCCCATCTTGCAATGCCACTGCAGGCGTTCCTCGAAAAGGCCTTGTAACTTGTCTTGCAGCACTTTCTTTTTCAGTTCAAGAGGGTTCCTCTTGCTCGGCACACGCAACAGCACTCCATCCTTGAATTTCTCCACGCCAAAGAGCCTTACATAACCGGTACTTGGCACAAGACCATTGTAGTAGCTGTCGATGTAGCCGTCAAGTTCATAATAGCTTGTATACAGGTGGTCATATGTCTCGAGCAGGCGTACCTTGTCCATTCGACCTATCCGCTTAAAGACCTCTATAGCCTCCCCGGTGTGGCACTCGATACGTTTGAAAGGTATGTCACGCTCCACGATGCCGAGCATACAGGCGCGCACAGCATCGACCTCCTCTTCGGTCAGCGGGCGTTCCATACGGCAATAATATCCGCCGGAGATAGCATTCTCAAAACGCACCGTCGCACCAGGGAACAGTTCGTCCATTGCCTTCATGAAGATGAACGTCAACGAACGGACATACATGCGCATACCGTCAACCGTGGTTATATCAAGGAACTCAACATCCTTATGGCGATATATGCGCATTGCAAGACCTTCGGTGACATTATTCACCTTTGCGGCAACGACACCGTATGGCATTTCCAACCCGAAACCATCATAGATTTCCTTAAGAGTAAGGCCACAACTGAATTCCTTTGTGACACTATTGTTCTTGCAACAGATCCTTATCATAATCGTAAGTTTTATTGTACAGCGACAGAACCCCGTACGGGACTCTACCCATATGCGAAGATAAGAACAAATTATATTCTGCAAACATTTTTCACCATTTTTAAATTTATTCACTGTTGCATATTTGATTTTAGAGCTACATTGTGTATGTTTGTCTACGGGATAGCCCGTACGCAACGCGTTATTCCATCATATCCCTTGTATTTACCTATGAGTTGACAGCTATGGAAAAGAAGGCACAATACATAAAGAGCATTGAGATTGACTCCTTGTGGAGCAACAGGAAACATATATACTGGGAGTTGCGCCCGGACGTGAACATACTCAGCGGCAGCAACGGCGTGGGCAAGAGCACCATCATCAACCGCTCGGCCGGACATCTGAGAGTGATGCGCGACGGACGCCTCACAACCAACCCCAAGGACGGTGTAAAGGTAAACTTTTTCCCCGAGGACTCTACCAGCATACAGTTCGACGTCATCAGCAGCATCGACCGCCCCATCATGAGCAGCGAGATGCTCGAGAAGGTATCTGGAGCCGATATCCGTACCGAGCTCGACTGGCAGCTCTACAACCTGCAGCGCCGTTACCTCAACTACCAGGTGAACATCGGCAACAGGATAATCTCACTGCTGACATCGGGCAACCCCGATGACCAGAGACTGGCGACAGAGCTCACCAAGCCGAAGAAGAAGTTCCAGGACCTTGTTGACGAGCTCTTTGCCCCTACAGCAAAGACCATCGTACGTGACTGCAACGAGATACTTTTCAACCAGTATGGTGAACAGATCCAGCCATACATGCTCTCATCTGGCGAGAAGCAGCTGCTTGTCATCATGCTCACGGCACTTGTACAGGAGGGACGCCACTGTGTGATGCTCATGGACGAGCCGGAGATATCGTTGCACATCGAATGGCAACAAAGACTGATAACGCTCATACGCACGCTCAACCCCAATACGCAGATAATACTCTGTACCCACTCACCGGCAATAGTAATGGACGGATGGATGGATGCCGTGACCGAGATTGATGAGATAACACAGTAACAACCGAGACAGCACAATAGGGGAATGAAAAAGCTGACCGAATATATAAACTCGAAGTTTATTGAGGCCGCCAATGCCCTGCGCCCCAAGAAAGCGAAGCACCGCATCATAGCATACGTCGAGAGCTATGAGGACATCTCGTTCTGGCGTTCAGTACTCGACAGCTACGAGAACGGCAAGTACAGTTTCGAGGTGATGCTGCCTGCACGCTCAAGCCTCACCAAAGGCAAGAAGCAGGCAATGATGAACATGCTTGGCAAGGCCTACGGACGCAACATGATTGCCTGTGTGGACAGCGACTACGACTATCTGCTGCAAGGTGCCACCTCCACATCAAGACAACTCATCAACAACCCCTACATACTGCACACATACGCATATGCCATTGAGAACCTCAAGTGCAATGCAAGTAGCCTGAAGCGTGTGTGCGTATTGAGCACGCTCAACGACCACGACGTCCTTGACATCGAGGAGTTCATGAGACTGTACTCACGCATATGCTTTCCGTTGTTCGTATGGAACATTCTCCTTTACCGCAAGAATGACACAAGGACAATGAGCATGATGCGGTTCTGCGAAATAGTACGACTGACCTCATTCAACATAGGCAAGCCCGCATACTCCCTGCAACAGCTGAGCGGCAGGGTCGAGCACAACATCAAGTTACTTGAGAAACAGTTCCCGCAATTCATAGAGCCACACAAGGAGCTGGCAAAGGAACTTGAAGAGCTTGGAGTGACACCGGACGAGACATATTTCTACATACAGGGACACCACATCATGGACAACGTGGTGATACGCATACTGGGCCCGGTGTGCCGGCACCTGCGTAACCTGCGCGAAGCCGAGATAGAGAAACTGGCATACCACCGCCAGCAATACAACAATGAGCTCTCATCATACCGTCACAGCCTGTGCGACGTGTCAACAATCCTGAACAAGAATACCGATTTCAAGGAAACTGCACCCTATCAGCGTCTGAAAGCAGACATCGAAAGGCTGTTAAACGGGTTTGACGGAGGAAACGAACAACAGTAAGCTTAACAAGTTTTCCGGTTCTGAATGATAATACGTGAGCCCAACCTTTCAGTTT
Source organism: Bacteroidaceae bacterium (assembly GCA_017558165.1). Classification (GTDB taxonomy): domain Bacteria; phylum Bacteroidota; class Bacteroidia; order Bacteroidales; family Bacteroidaceae; genus HGM04593. The sequence continues at coordinate 6,588 of JAFYWE010000148.1, read as the reverse complement.
TCCGCTTTCACCTTTCAGTTTTCACCTTGATTCAACGTCTTTTCCAGAACACAGGAGTAAAGAGGAGCAGCACCGCAAAGAACTCAAGACGGCCCACCAGCATCTGGAACGAGCAGAACCATTTCACGCCTGCAGGCAGTGTGGCAAGGGAATCCATGGGGCCATAATGACCGAGAGCCGGCCCCACATTACCTACCGATGCCACTGAAAGGCCGAAGGAGTCAAGAAAATCGAGACCGAAGCCCATATTCACAAAGAGACCTACCAGAAGCACGAATATATATATCACGGTATAGGCAAGTATTGCCGACTGCACCCCTGTGGGTACAATCTTACCCGCCATACGTACCGGTATCACCGCATTCGGGTGCACAATGCGCTTGAACTCATTGAGCATTACCTTGAAGAGAATGGATATTCTCATGCATTTCATGGCACCCGAAGTCGAACCCGAGCATGCGCCGAAGAACATGAGCGCACATAGCATAAGCCACAGCAAAGGCATCCACTGCACATAATTCGCGGTAGCAAAACCTGTAGTCGTCTGCACCGATACCACCTGGAAGAGCGCCGCACGGAAGGAGTCGGATACGTCCATTCCAGACGTAAGAACAAGCCCCACCGTTATGACGGCCGTAAAGACAAGCACTATCGACAGATAGGTCTTGAACTCGGAGTCACGGGAGAGATCCTTCACCTGGAACTTGAATATAAGCAGATAGAGTAGCGACAGGTTTATTCCGCCAAGGAACATGAACAGGGTTGTCACATACTCTATCACGGGGGAACCGAACGCGGCTATACTCTCCTGCCTTGTAGAGAAACCACCCGTGGCTATTGTGGACATTGAGTGGCACACAGAGTCGAACCACCCCATTCCTGCAAAGTGCATGAAGAACGTGCATATGACAGTAAGACCAATGTAGATGGTCAACAGCCAACGCGCCGTAACCGATATTCGCGGATGCAGTTTGGCACGCATGGGCCCGACGGACTCGGCCGCAAAGAGGTGTATGTCACCAAGGCCGAATATGGGGAAGACAGCTATTGTAAAGAACACTATTCCCAAACCGCCTACCCAATGCGTCATCATACGCCAGAAGAGTATGGAGCGTGGCAATGCCTCAATGTCCTGCAGGATTGTGGCTCCCGTGGTTGAGAAACCGGACATTGTCTCAAAGAAGGCATCGGTAAAATCAGGGATTGACCCGCTAAGCACATACGGCAGAGTGCCGAAGAGTGAGAATATCACCCAAATAAGGGTGACCACAATATAACCGTCCTTACGCGAAACGTCACGTCCAGCATTACGGCAGATGTATGACAGAACCGCACCGGCACCGGCTATAACGGCAACCGACATGAGCAGGCTCTTCACCACCGGCTCGTTGTAATACCATGCGACGGGAACGCTTGTCAACAGGAACAGTGCCTCAATGAGAAGCAATATTCCCAATATCCTGAATATGGCTTTGGGATGGAACATTATCTGAAGAATCTCTCAAGTTTTTTCAACACATGCTCAAGGCAGAAAATTATTATGTGGTCACCCACCTGTACCATGGTATTACCGGTAACGTTCATACCCTTGCCGTTCCTTATGAGTCCACCGATGTTGGCACCTGACGGAAGTCCCAGATCCTTTACAGGCCTGCGTGTTATGTAGCACTCGGAATTCACGGGGAACTCGGCAACTACAGCCTGTATGAATGTAAGACACTTGACACTCGACACATCGGTCTTGAGCATCATCTGGAAGATTGTACTCGCAGCAAGCTTTTTCTTATTTATGACAGAGCCGATGTCAAGACCCTCGGCCATGGAGATATAGTCGATGTTCTCTACCTCGGAGACCGTACGCAGCACACCCTCGCGCTTGGCGGCAAGGCATGCAAGTATGTTCATCTCGGAGTTGTCGCTGAGCGCCATGAAGACATCGGTATGCTCAATGCCCTCGCTGGCAAGCAGTTCAGGGTCACGTGCATCACCGTTTATCACCATGACATTATCATCTACAAGCTCAAGCAACTTGTGGCATCGTGCGAGATCATTCTCGATAATCTTCACATTAACGCTGTCAGGAATAAGTTTTGTTGTACGCACGGCAATGCGGCTTCCTCCCATCATTATGATGTTTCGCACCTCGTTGAACTCCTCCTTACCTGTGATTTTCCTGATATATGGTATCTGGTCATGAGTCGTCATGAAGCAGACAAGGTCATTGGCCTTGATTACATCGTTACCACGTGGGATGATAGTCTCGTCTCCACGTTGCATGGCAACGATATGATACGGGATATCACGCACCAGTTCCTTGAACGGTATATTAAGGATAGATGCGTTTTGCCTTACCTTTACACCAACCATGACAAGCTCACCGTCACCGAACTCAAGCATCTGGCGCATCCAGCTGTAGCGGATGTTGGTGGCTATCTCCTCAGCTGCAAGTTGCTCTGGATAGATGAGCGAATCAACACCCAAGGAGTTGAAATACTCCCTGTGCTTGGGCAAGAGGTACTCGTAGTTGTCGATTCGGGCAACAGTCTTGCGTGCGCCCAGATAGTGAGCAAGCACGCAAGAGGTGATGTTACGGCTCTCGTGCGGGGTTACAGCGACAAAGAGGTCGGTCTCATTGACACCGGCACTCTTCAGGGCCGATATCTTGGTGGGATCGCCGACAATCGTCTGAAGGTCGAAAAGCGACTCAAGTTTTCCGAGCTTCTCTTCACTCTCGTCAATGAGAACCACATTCTCGTTCTCTACGGAGAGCATCTTCGCAAGGTGAGTTCCGACTGCGCCGGCACCTGCAATGACTATTCTCATCCTTTTATCTCTTTAAACTTCAACAAAGCCTCAAGGACAGACTCCTTGTCCATTCCGCATATCCTGTACAGTTCAGCGGGCGTACCATGCTCAATGAACTTATCAGGAATACCGATAATCTCCACCTTAGGAGTATATCCGTTGGATGCCATGAACTCGGCTACGGCTGTTCCGAGACCACCCTTTACAGTACCATCCTCAAGAGTAACGACATATCTGTACTTCTTACCGACCGCGTGCAGGATATCCTCATCTATTGGCTTGAGGAAACGCATATCATAGTGCGCCACACTTACGCCTTGTGCTTCGGCCTCGGCAACAGCACTTTCCATGACCTTACCCAACGGGCCTATCGTTATGAAAGCAACATCATTACCCTCCTTCATCAGGCGTCCCTTGCCGACCTCTACAGTCTCGAGCGGACAACGCCACTCCTTGAGCGAACCGGTACCTCGCGGATAACGTATCACGAATGTACCCATTCCGGGCTGTGCGGCAGTGTACATCATACGGCGCAGCTCGCACTCATCATAGGGTGAGGCTACGGTAATATTGGGAACAGGACGCAGATAAGCAAGGTCATAGGCACCGTGATGGGTTGGACCATCCTCACCCACAAGGCCGGCCCTGTCAAGACAGAGGACCATATCCACGCCCTGCAATGCTGCATCATGTATAAGATTGTCATATCCTCGCTGCATGAACGAAGAGTATATGTTACAGAAAGGCAGCATTCCGCCCTTTGCAAGACCGGCAGAGAAAGTCACGGCATGGCCCTCGGCGATACCGACATCAAAGAAACGGTCGGGATACACATCGGCGAGCTTATGCATTGAGCAACCGGTTGGCATGGCCGGGGTGACGCCGATGATCCTGTCATTTTCCATTGCCATCTCCACAAGTGTCTCACCGAAGACATCCTGGAAACGGGGAGTACTTGGATTGGCAACAATGCGCTCGCCGGTCTCTATGTCAAAAAGACCCGGCTGATGCCAAGAGGTGGCATCTTTCTCGGCCGGTTCCCAACCCTTGCCCTTAGTCGTGTGTATATGCAACATATGAGGCCCCTTCATATCCTTTATGCTGTTGAGCATGTGTACAAGGCCTATGACGTCGTGACCGTCCACGGGACCGAAGTACCTTGCCGACATTCCCTCAAAGAAGTTCTGTTGACGGAAAATCAGCGACTTGAGACCGTTGTTGAAACGTATAATGCTGTTTGCGCTACGCTGATCAAGAAGATGCATCTTGCGCAGGCCCTGCGCCACCATGTAACGTATCTTATTGTATATCTTCGAAGAGTGCATTGACACCAGCAGCTTGTTCATGCCACCCACACTGTTGCTTATGGACATATTGTTGTCGTTAAGTATCACAAGCAGGTTGTTCGGGGTATTCGCCAGGTTGTTGAGTCCTTCATAGGCAAGACCACCACTCATTGAGCCGTCACCGATAACCGCAATGACGTGCTCTGACACTTTGCTGAGTTTTGCGGCAGTTGCAAGACCAAGAGCCGCTGATATTGAGTTTGAGGCATGGCCGGCAATAAAAGAGTCATACTCACTCTCCTCGGGAGCCGGGAAAGGCTTGAGACCACCGAGCTTGCGGTTCGTATGGAAACGTTCACGACGGCCTGTAAGTATCTTGTGTCCGTATGCCTGATGACCTACATCCCACACAATCCTGTCATTAGGGGTCGAAAAGACATAATGAAGCGCCACTGTCAGCTCAACAGTACCAAGACTTGATGCAAAATGTCCCGGGTTGTTTGCCAAGGAATCAATGATGAAACCGCGCAGCTCTTCACAAAGCTTTGGCAACTGCTTCTCGGAGAGTTTCCGCAAATCGGCAGGATACTCAATTGATTCAAGTAACGGGTATTTTATTTCTTTTTCCATTTCAAGTTAAATTCCGGAGGACATAATCCTCCATTATCTTGCGAAAATACATCTTTTTCATCAAAACAAGAAAATTAAAGTGCAAAAAGAGCCGTGTGACACAAAAAGAAGGTACAAAAGCAAGGCACTTCTTTCCCAATCTCATATTTTCAACAAAAATAGTCCATAGGACACCGTTTCTTTATGAACTTATCTTATTTTTGCAATTTAAACGACTGTCAGCCGCATAAACCGCAAGCCCTATATGCAATTTTCGACCAAAGTAGAACTACCAGTCAAGGAGATTGAGATATCACACAAGAACCGCATTATACTCGCCGGTTCCTGTTTTGCCGGCAACATAGGCAAGAAACTACAGGAGAGGAAGTTCAATATCGAGTGTAACCCATTCGGGGTGCAGTACAACCCGTTCTCGATATCCGCAGTACTCAAGAGGATTGCAAAGGGCGCCCATTTTACGGAGGAGTCACCGGAACTTTTTGAGCACGGGGGCAGATGGCACAGCATAATGCACCACAGCGACTTCTCGCGCAGCAGCAGGGAGGAATTGCTGGAGTGCATTAACGGCAGGCTGGAATGCGCGCACAAGATGTCAAGGGAATGCGACACCGTCATCGTGACATTCGGCACTGCATACACATACACGCGAAACAGCGACGGCATAATTGCCGGAAACTGTCACAAGCTGCCGGCCAGGGAGTTCACCCGCACGCTAATGGGGATTGACGCGATTGTCAGTGAGTTCGACGAGGTCATCAGCATCTACAAGGGAATGAACCCTAACGTAAGGTTCATGTTTACCGTAAGCCCCATACGCCACCTGCGCGACGGAGCACACGATAACCAGAAGAGCAAGGCCACCCTATTGCTTGCCATAGACAGGATAATTGAGGAGCACCCAGGCTGTTGTCACTATTTCCCTGCATACGAGATACTGCTCGACGAGCTGCGCGACTACAGGTTCTATGCCGAGGACATGGCGCACCCCTCGGCAACAGCCATAGAATACATTTGGGAATGTCTTGGCAATTGTTGTTTCAGCAATAACACAGCGGCCATAAACGGACAGATTGAAGAGATTATACGAGGCATGAGCCATAGGCCCTTTGACGAGAAATCGGAAGGTTACAGACAGTTTGTCAGGAGCCTGATACAGAAGATTAAGGCACTTACCGCACAACACCCATTCCTTGATTTTAAAAACGAGTTGACACGATGCAATACACTATTGGACAGATAACAGAGATTCTCAACGGCAAAGGCAAGCTATCATCACCCGACAGCAGGGTGACACGCCTGCTCACCGACAGCCGTTCGCTGACCTTCCCCGAGGAGACACTCTTCTTTGCCATAAAGACCAAGCACGGCGACGGGCACAGATATATCGACGCCCTCTACCAGAGAGGCGTGAGGAACTTTGTCGTCAACAGCGACAACGATTTCCGTTCATTGGCCGACGCCAACTTTATTGTTGTCAATGAGAGCATAGAGGCACTGCAGAGCCTTGCCGCATATCACCGCTCACAGTTCGACATCCCGATAGTAGGCATTACCGGCAGTGACGGCAAGACAATCGTCAAGGAGTGGCTCTATCAGCTTGCAGCAGTAGACTACAACGTGACACGCTCGCCACGCAGCTACAACTCGCAGATAGGCGTGCCATTGTCGGTTTGGATGCTCCGCGAAGAGAACACCTTGGGAATCTTCGAGGCTGGAATATCACGTACCGACGAGATGTCAAGGCTACAGCACATCATAAGGCCTACCATAGGAATAATAACCAATATAAGCGGGGCGCATCAAGAGAACTTCGCTACCATCCAGGAGAAATGCGACGAGAAACTGTCTCTGTTCAGGGACTGCGAGG
>JAFYWE010000147.1 GCA_017558165.1 Bacteroidaceae bacterium | reverse complement strand
CGAGGAATGTTTGAAGTGCGGCAGCATTATTTTTTTGTTTATAATGCTGAACCGCACGAGTCCCGGAGCGCCTGAATGGCAACGAACAGCCTTCAATGGTACCAGTGCGGGCGAGCAATGTTTGCGACGACGGGAGCTTTAGCTCCCCAAAGGAGTGTGCTTTAGCACCAAGCTTCTCCCCAAAGGAGTCCTGAAAGGCCCTGTCACAAAGGCTGAGGAGATAAGGATGTCTCGATAAGGAGAATATTCATCTACTATGCCTGCTTCATCATCGGCAAGGGAATCATATTCGGCAACATCATAGGACTCGCACTCTGCTACCTGCAGCAGCAGTTCAAGATCGTGGCCATTGCCCCCGACATGTACTACATGGACCGCGTGCCCATAGGGTTCTCCTGGCTTCTCGTGCCAATGAACATAGCCATGTTCATGATATCAGTCGCAGTCCTTGTACTGCCGTCAATGTTCATCTCAAGGATTGAGCCCACCAGAGCAATCAAGTTTGAATAATCACTCCCCCTCAAACAGATGCCGGTTCTCCCTGAAGAGTTCATAATAGCACCGCACATTCTCAAGATTGTACCAACGTTCCGGCTTTATCGGATAAGAGTCAAGGTCATATATCTTTGCACCGGGAATTGACAACAGGAACGGTGAGTGCGTGGCAATGATGAACTGACAATGGAATGCCCTCATTGCGCCCGTGATATACTTGACCAGTTCCAGCTGCCACTTCGCCGAGAGGCTGTTCTCGGGCTCGTCGAGCAGCACAAGTGCATTCTCAGGAATTGACTCTACAAAAAAGTTGAATGCAGTCTCGCCATTGGACTGCTCCTGAATGTTGCGTTGCAGATTGGCCTTTATGAAGCCGGAACAACTTGTACGCTTTGCGGCAATTGTACGCTTGAACTCCTCGTACACATGCGGGTCGGTGAGATTATGGCGTGGATAGGACGAGTTACGCCTTTGATGGTGTTCGGTAGCAAGTTCTTCGCGACGTTGGTCGATATACTCGTTCTTCTCCCTTTTCCTGAGCATTGCATCAAAGACATCATCACTTACAAGAATCTTGCCGCGCTGTATGCATTGCATGGCCTCAAGGTCTTCGGCACTGTAGCGACACACACTTACATAGTCATCGAAACAGGTGCTTCTATTGTATCGTGTGAGCCTGTTAAGGCGAAGATGCTGTGCAATGACGTTCAACAGAGTTGTCTTGCCCGAACCATTGCCGCCATAGAGTATTGTTATATCCTCGAAATCGAAATTATGCAGGCCACGAAGATAGAAGGTGTTCCAGGGATACCATGTATTCAAATGGGTATTCTGGCTCACCATAGGCATGTCGTCGGGCAAATCTTCTGCATCCCAACCCGACCTGTTGAAATATTCATCGACCCAACAGTCTTTGGGTATTTCAAAACTTCTAAGATATATCATTGTAGCATTGATAAAAAAGCAGTGAGGATAACAGTTTTAGGTTATCCTCACTCCATAATATGGATTGGACATTAAAGATCTGTAGACAATACAGACTTGGGCAATTCACGGCAATTGTAACCGAATGCCATTGCCTCACCATATGCTCCGGCAGAGCGCATGGCAAGGATGTCGCCTCGCTGGGTCCCTGGTATTCGGCGATCCTTGCAGAAGACATCGGATGACTCGCAAACAGGACCGACTACATCGTACAGGCCATCGGGCTTGTCGGACACAAGGTTCTCTATGCGGTGATAGGCGTCGTACAACGCAGGACGTACAAGGTCGTTCATACCGGCATCCACAATGATGAATGTCTTGCATGTGCCGTGCTTGATGTATGTGGCGCGTGTAATCAACGAACCGCACTGAGCAACGATGCTTCGTCCAAGCTCAAAGTGTACCTGCTAGCCAGGGAAGAGCTTGAGGTTGTTGGCGTATGTCGCGAAGTATGCCTCAAAATCGGGGATTGGATACTTGTCGGGGAAATCGTAACGAATACCAAGACCACCGCCCACATTGATATGCGGGAGCACCATTCCACGGCCCTCGTGCAACAACTCCTGCAACTCGTTGATACGGCAGCAGAGAGCAATGAAGTCATCCATCACAAGCAACTGCGAACCGATGTGGAAGTGAAGTCCGATGAGCTTGATGTGCGGCATTGTCTCGACAACGTCAATAACCTCGTCAAGTTGCTCGTAGTTCACACCGAACTTGTTCTCGGCAAGACCTGTGGTGATATTCGAGTGTGTATGTGCACCCACGTTAGGGTTGACTCTTATCGCAATCTGGGCCACCACCCCACGCTCTGCCGCAAGGCACTCGATAGCCTCAATCTCGGGAACCGACTCCACATTGAAGCAGAAGATACCCGCATCAAGTGAAAGGGCTATCTCCTTGTCGGTCTTGCCCACACCGGCGAACACCACCTTGTCGGCAGGCACGCCGGCATTGAGCGCGGCACGAACCTCGCCACCGCTCACGCAGTCGGCACCAATTCCGGCGTTGCTGATGATCTCAAGCAAACGGGGATTGAAGTTGGCCTTGATGGCATAGTGCACGTGGAAGCCCTCATACTTTGCGGCCTCACGCTTTACCGTGTCCAATGTCGCCTTCAACAGTTCGACATCGTAATAGTAGAAAGGAGTCTCAATGTTGGCAAAAGCCTCAACCGGAAACTGCATTTTCATTGCCGTATTACTTTTTTGAATCGAAGATTGTCGCACTCAATGAACGCAAAGCCCTTACCTTGTCCTCCTCACGTACGAGGAATGAGATGTTGTAGTTGCTACCACCATAGGATACCATACGTACAGGGATATCCTTCATGGCCTCCATAGCACGTGCCTCGAAGCCCACGTTCTCCCAGTTGAGGTCACCAACCACGCAAACGATACACATGTTGCGGTCAACGGTGATGGTACCTATCTTCTGCAACTCGGCAACGATGTCGTCGAGCTTCTTGTCATCATCGATTGATACTGATACACCAACCTCTGATGTGCAGACCATATCGATAGAGGTCTTGTGAGCCTCGAAAATCTCGAATACCTTGCGAAGGAAACCGTATGCCAACAGCATTCGGCCGCTCTTGATCTTGATGGCGGTGATGTTGTCCTTTGCCGCGATGGCCTTGATCTCACCTGGAGAGGTAAGGTTGTTGTCGATGCGTGTACCCTCGGCTCTAGGGTCCATAGTGTTGAGCAAGCGTACAGGTGTACCTGTCAGCTTTGCAGGGAGGATACATGTTGGGTGAAGGATCTTTGCACCGAAGTATGCAAGCTCGGCGCTCTCATCGAAGTGAAGGTTGCGCACCGGTGTGGTGTTCTCTACGATACGTGGGTCGTTGTTGTGCACACCGTCGATATCGGTCCATATCTGCACCTCTTCAGCATTGACTGCCGAACCGATGAGTGTTGCGGTATAGTCGCTACCGCCACGCTGGAGGTTATCGTAAGAACCCTCGTGGTTCATGCAGATGAAGCCCTGTGTGATGTAGATTCGTCCCTTTGCCTCAAGGTCAAGGAGTGGAAGAAGATGCTCGCGGATGTAACCGAGGTCTGGCTCGCCGTTAACGGCAAGACGCATGAAGTCAAGAGCATTGAGCAACTCTACATCAAGTCCCTGCTCCTTCATGTAGAATGTCACAAGGTTTGTAGAGATAATCTCGCCCTGGGCAACGATCTCCTTCTCGAGGTCGTCGGTCAATGGCTGGTAGGCGAGGTCACGGAGATGGCTGAACACGCGGTTCACGATCTCGGTTCCTGCAGCTGTGTACTCCTCT
>JAFYWE010000146.1 GCA_017558165.1 Bacteroidaceae bacterium | reverse complement strand
GCTGTCGCCAACAACAAGAGCGAGAGCTATGCGGGCGAGAAGACCTCAAAGGTAGAGCAGCTTTACCGCGGATATGCCTATGGCACAGAGAAGGCCGGATCGGACCGTTTCAATGCCGCACTCATGCCATACGGCGGCGTATTGAACCAGGCCAACTCACAGGGTGTGTCTTACAACACGTCACACCGTCTTCAGTTCAGCAAGGAATTCAACGAGAACCACCGTCTGAACGCCATGCTGGGTATGGAGATACGCTCAAGCGAGAGCACCAGCGAGGGCAACACCGTGTGGGGATATGTCCCGGAGCGTGGCTCGATCCTGGTATCACCTACACTGCCCGAGAATTTCAAGCCAATAGGCAGTGACGTGAGTATAGGTTGGGGAGCGCTTGCTCAACTGTACAACGGAGCTTGGAACAAGATGTCCACAACCACCAACTACATGTCATTCTTCGCCACCGTAGCATATGCATTCAAGAACCGTTACGTGGTGAACGTGAATGTACGTTCTGATGCTTCGAACCGTTTCGGTCAGGACGTAAATAAACAGTTCGACCCCACATGGTCATTCGGAGCATCGTGGAAGGTAGCACAGGAGCCATTCATGATGGAGAATGTACTGTGGCTCGACCAGCTCAACCTGCGTGCATCGTACGGTATCCAGGGTAATGTGGTGAACTCATTGAGCCCGGACATGATCGTACGCTATCAGGGATTGCTGCAGAGCTACAACGAGTATTACCTCACAATAAGCAGCCTGCCCAACAAGCAACTCAAATGGGAGCGCACCAAGTCACTGAACCTTGGTGTAGATGTTGCCATGTTCGGTGTTACAATGAACTTCGAGTACTACCGTCGTAACTCGAATGCCATCATAAGACAGGACATCGCACAGGAGTACGGTATGGCGACAATGCCTTTGAACGGTGGCCTCATCACCAACAACGGTCTTGAGATGACATTGAACTTTACCCCCATACGCACTAATGACATGGCGTGGACCATCGGTATGAACGCCGGCAAGAACTGGAACAAGTCATCGAGCGATGACCGCACCGCAAAGGCCGACGAGCTCACACACATTGACTACCTGAACGGAAGCAGTTCACGCCCGCTCAAGAAGGGATACCCACTGTCGGCATTCTGGTCATACGAGTTCACCGGACTCAACGGCACAAACGGATACCCCACATTCAAGGATGCTACATATGACGATGTTGACGGCAACGGAAGCGTTGACCCGACGACATTCCTTGTATACTCAGGACAGAGCGAACCGGACTTCTCGGGCGGTTTCAACACCCGTCTGCGTTGGAAGAACTTCAACGTAGGTGTTGACTTCGCAGTTGCACTCGGTGCAAAAAAACGCTTGCCTAACCCCTACTCCACATTCACATACGGCAAGATGCCGGATATCTTCAGCAACCTGTCAAAAGAGCTGAACAACCGTTGGAAGGAGCCTGGTGACGAGGCACATACCAACATCCCGGCGCTATACACGTCAATTCTTGACCTCTACAACCTGAACCTGCCCAACGGCCTGTATGACAACATCTATTCCATGTGGGCACAGTCGGATGTAAGAGTCGCGGACGCATCGTTCCTGCGCTGTACACAGATATCATTGTCGTATAGCGTACCTAACGCCATATGCAAGAAGGTCGGACTCTCACGCCTACAGCTGAGTGCGAACATCAACAACCTGTTCGTGATTGCAAGCGATGATTGGAAGGGATATGACCCGGAATTGGGATACAGCATACAGCCAAGAATCTATTCTTTGGGCCTGAGCCTTGGACTTTAAATAATTAGGACTATGAAATTAAGATACAATATTCTCACGATACTGGCAGCGCTGTCATTTACAGCCTGCGGCGATTTCCTTGAGCCGGACTCTGAAAGCGAGTTCGTACCGGAGGACGCAATCTCACTCAACGAGCTTCTTCTGGGCGAGGCATACCAACGTAATGACATGGAGGGCTTCAACATTTTCCTTGGACTGCTTGATGATGACGTAGAGGCGGCTCCATACCAGGTTCCCAATGAAGGATTCGACGGCAACCTCTACCTTGCGAGCTTCGCATGGCAGCCCGACATGTTCAAGATGATGGAGGAGGCCGGTGCCGGACACATAAACATGTATGAACGCTATTATGAGGTAATCCTTGGCGCCAACGCCGTACTTGACTATATCCCCGATGTAAAGGATACCGAGGAGAACATCAACAAGGTAAAGGCGCAGGCATACGCATTGCGCGGTTTCTATTACCTGAACCTCGTCAACATCTTCGGACAGCCATACAACCACAATCCCGAGGCACCGGGCGTTCCCCTCAAGCTGAACAGCGGTATTGAAGAGAGTGATGACTACCTCAATAGAAAGACCGTGGCCGAGGTCTATGAGCAGATTCTCAGCGACCTCCATACGGCCGAGGAGACATATCTTGCATTGCCAAAGAGCGAGCAGTGGAATGACAACTTCCGCACCAGCCTCCCTATGGTACAGCTTACACTCTCAAGAACATATCTTTATATGGAGAATTGGGAAATGGCCGCGCACTATGCAAAATCGGTAATGGACAACCCGAACTTCAGGCTTGAGGACCTCAACAACATCCCGCTAAACGGAAAGAACGATGCAGGTGAGACCGTACGCACATACATGGTCTACCCCACATATTCATCTACGGAGACCATATGGCCCTATGGCAATGTCAAGGACATGTTCGAGTGGACATATGACGGTGCCAACAGCACCAACTCCAACACAGGCAACAAGATGCATGCATACTTCCAGGCATCGGAAGAGTTGCTCGGAACATTCGTAGACTACGACCTGCGCCTCAACAGATATATCGTGAAGGCACCTGTCGGCAACAGCAGTGAACTGATGCCTATGGCATTCGGTAAGGTGAATGTAGGAACCACATACTACCTGCCACAGCACGCGACCGGTATATTCGGCCGTTGCCTTCGCCTTTCAGAGGCTTACTTGAACTACGCCGAGGCTATGGCAATGACAGGTACTGCCGGGATGGACGAAGCTACAGCAGCCCTTAATGCACTCCGTGCAAAGCGTTTCGACCCCGAGGACTATGAAGAAGAGTCATTCGATACATCCGAGGAACTCATCCAGTTCATTCGCGACGAGCGCAGACGCGAGCTCTGCTTCGAGGGTCACCGCTGGTTTGACCTAAGACGCTGGGGCATGCCATCATTCACACACAAATGGCACGACAATGCCGAAAGTACAAGCACATTCCGTCTGGAGGAGAACGACCTGCTCTACACACTGCCTCTCCCCGACGAGGCGCTGCAGATGAACAGCAGCCTTGAACAGAACGAACTCCCCGGCAAGCGTATGCCTATTGTTGAATAATAAAAGTGACTATCATGAAAAGATTCATAAAAGGTGCAATATTCCTATTGGCAGGCCTTGTACTCTTCAATGCCTGCGACGAAGAGGAGAACATCACTCCATCGGGCAACTACTCCCCTATCAGAGGCGGTTTTCCACAGGGAAATACAGAATACGACTCGCTTATAAACGACATAAAGCAGGAGTACGGCGTATACCTCCTTTACAAGGACATCACCGAAGAGGACCTGAACCGCGACTGGGTGTCGGCGGGAACAGGAGACATATACGTTGGTGGTTATGACGAGGAGCGCGACTACCCGGCATGGAACCTCCCCGAAGAGCACTTGCCATTCTATGTATCATTCTTCTATGACTACATATTCCCCAATATCAGCAAGGAGTTCGCGCAGTCAACATTCCCTGTCAAGATATATATGATACACAACCTGCGTACCGAGCCTCGCGACCTGGGAGGCAACGGCGATGTGAGCGGTACCAATACAGACCCGTTCAAGTCAATCAAGCTCGGCAATTTCGACAACTGGGCCATCAGCTTCAAGGATGAGGTCATCAACGGTACGGATGCCGAGTACTCGATAAGACAGCAGCGTTGCATATTCATGATACAGGCACTGTACAATGCCATAGAGAAGGGCGAGATAGACTCCCCTAATGAGTTCTGGGCGGGCTTTGACTTCGCTGCAGACAAGAAGATGAACAACGTTGACCCGTCAAAGACAAACTACAAGTACAAGCTCGGATTTATCGACATGATAAACGACAATTTCGGTACAGGTGTGCAGAAACAGGTGTGGGTACCCGACTATGCCAGCGAGACAAGTTGCTACTATTGGGAGAAAGACAAATACCCACACTACAACCTGTTCACCACATACATCAAGAATGCAATGTGGCTCACCCCTGAGGAGTTCGAGGCACGCTATCCCTCATCGGAGTATCCGATGACCAAAGAGAAATACAATATTGTTGTAAACCACATGCTCAATACTTACGGCATAGACCTTGTAGGCATTGCAAGAGGTCTTGACAAGTAACCAAGGTACCTATGAGAACAACAATGATAGCAATACTGTATACACTGCTTTTCCTGGGCACGGCATGTTCAGGAAAAGCCGGTTGTAATACCCCGGAACGGGCACATGCGATAGTGGACTCACTGTGGCAAAAGGATTTCAACAGCGCACAGGAAATTATCGAGAACTTCACACATGTCAAAGGATTGCTATCAAAGAAAGACAGTCACGGCAATACGGAGAACATGTGCCAGTACATCTTGCATTGCGGAGAGTACATATTCCGCTGCAGAGGAAAGAACGAAGATATATATACCCTACCGCAATATGTCGAAGAGATCAGCCTTGACAACGGGACTGTAAAGTCATTCATGACAGGACGCGACGTTGCACGTTTCGTAGACCACCTGTACACGCTCAAGTTCATGAAGGAGGGAAACAGCTTTGAGGAGTCACGCGACGGTATAACCATAACCGTATTCTACAGGCCACGCAGCATGAACGGCAACGACTACCGTAAACTACGCGAAGTATTCCAGAGCCATAATGACGCACTGCATGCAGCATACCTGAAAAAGCTCCGCTTCCCGATAGGAAACAGCGGTTGCAACGAAGAGTTGTATGCCGTACGCCCGCTTATTGAGCAGAATGTAAAGGACTGCGAGCTTAAAAGCGAAATCATAGGTCTGCTTGACGAGTACAAGTATACGATGCCTGGCGAAAAGGCACCGGCTCCACCACTCAAGGATGCCGATGGCAAGGAATACACATTCGCACAATTCCATGGCAAGATAATCGTAATTGACGTATGGGCGACATGGTGCAGCAGTTGCCTGTCAAAGATGCCCGATTTCATAGCCTTGAGCGACAATTATAAGGAACGTGACGACATTGTATTCCTTACTATCTCCATTGACCGCAAGGAGGCAAGGGATGCCTGGCTTGCAGCCATTGAACGACGTAGGATGGGCAGTCTGTTGAACCTCACACCAGACTGCGAATTACAATCACAATTTGAAAGCGATTACCACGTATCAGGAATACCGCGTTACATTGTAATTGACAAGAATGGCAATATAGTGACAGCATATGCCCCTCCCCCAGGAGATGGACTAGATGAGATAATAACAAAGGCATATGACAGGTAACATTTAAAGGCAATTTGCTGCAATGTTCCTCACGGGAATCAATAGAGCGATTACTATATAAGATTTGCGGGCATGCCCGCAAATCTTATTTTTTTATTCCCAAGACACTTGTCGTGGCCGGCAATTTCCTCATGTCAGGTAAAATCATTAACTTTGCAGGCTGAAAGCCAACCTTTGGCAACAAAATACCGGAACATTATAACATTAAAATAGAATTAAATGAAGAAATTCCTACTTTCACTTTTCTGCCTCATATTCATGGCAGCAACATCGGAAGCCGAGAACTACACACACGTCTTTGAGGATGGACAACTCAATGCAGGTGGCGGTGTAGTGACACTGAGCGGTATCGAGTGGAATGCGACATCAGCAACCAGCATCGTATGGAACGCCAATGGCAAGGGCGTGCAGATTGGCAGCAGCTCAAACCCCAACAAGGATGCATATGAGCTGAGCACATCGGCATTCGCAAATTGCACTATCAAGAGTGTGACAATCAACAGCTGTATGGCAAACGGCGGTGACGCGACATTGACCATAAACGTAGGCAACCAGACATCTGAGTCATTCGCATTGGCAACAGCTGACGCACCATACACCTTTGACTGCGACAAGGGCACCGGCAACATTACCATCAGATGGAAGGCAAGCACAAAGGCATACTATGTAAGCAGTATCAGCATCGAGTACACACCTGATGCCAGCTCCGTTACCGTTCCTGCACCTGAGTTCAAGACACCTCTTGCCGTATATGCCGACAAGGTACAGGTAACAGTGGAGACCGAGGACCAGAGCGCGGTGCTCTACTACACCGTTGACGGTACAGACCCAAGCTATGAGGATTACATCAACGAGACAGGAACGACAAAGTGCAGCAAGTACTATGTAATGTATTTCGACCTCACCGAGACAACCACAATCAAGGCTATGGCCGTTAAGACAGATGGCGACGTGGCATTCAAGAGTGCCATAGCCGAGCAGACATACGTCGTATCACGCACAATGCCCTACATACCGGCAAAGGAGATCACATCGGGTAAGAGATATGCAATTGCCGCAGCAGACAGTGTCGCGAACTTCTTCTACACAGATGAGGCGAACGGAACACTCGCGACAAGCGCCTACAAGGCCCCTAACAACAACTACATCGAGACCGTTGAATGCAACGGATTCACATTCACTGCTACAGATGGCGGATACACGATCCAGAACCATGACGGCCGTTACGTGAGCGCAGCTGGCAACGGTTTCAAATTCTCTGCCGAAAAACCTGGAAAGGATGCACTGTGGGGCGTTGCTGTTGATGCAGACGGTATTGCCACAATAAAGAACGCGACAGGACAGACAATCTACTTCTCGGCCGAGAAGCAGGAGTTCACAAGCATCCAGTCAAGCCAGGCAACAGCAGAACACACCCTTCCAAAGCTTTACATGCAGCGTGAGTACCCCACATTCACCGTTACACCGGCATCAGGCACTGTGCTTGAGAGGCTTACAGAGGTTATCGTGACCTGTGACGAGGGCATCAAGGCAAGCAATCTCAAGGTTACATCTGAGGGAGCAGTCACAACCTTCACTGTGACACAGACAAACAGCACCACACTCACCTTGAAAGCAAAGAAAGAACTCACCACAACCAACAACGTGAACTTGAACATCAATTTCACTGGTGACATCATGCTCAATCCCAACGGCATGAACATGTCTATCCCCATTGCGGCAAGATACGGCAAGAAGACACTTGTCAAGTATGATCTTGTAGGTGATGCACCAGCCGCTACAATTGACAACATTGACCCGGCCGACGGTTCTGTTGTCGAGCAGCTCTCAAGTGTTGTGTTCACATTCAGCTATTACATGAACCCATCGGACGACGAGTCACTGCAGCCGCGCTTGCACCTTGAGGGCAGTACTGAGCTTATCCCTGTAGAGTACTCTACAAATGCCGAAGACGGCGTGAAGACCATGACACAGGGCGCGATAAAGGCAACCGATGCCATCACAAAGAACGGCACCTACATCCTTGAGGTTCCGACAGGTTATTTCATTGATGCTAACGGCAAGAACATCGAAGGCGTAACACTCAAGTACACAGTAAAGAACAGTACTGGCGTTGAAGAGTTGGTATTCGGCCAGGAGAACAATGCCTGGATAGTATACAACGCAACCGGCGTAAAGGTTCTTGAGACGACTGATGCTGCAAGAGTGAAGGCTCTCCCTGCAGGCCTTTACATCATCAACGGAACAAAATGTATCGTAAAATAATACAGGTCCAATAACAGGAATGCCGTGCAAGCCAGCTTGCACGGCATTTTTCATGACAGCCATACACAAATACCGGACGGTTGTCAAAATCTTTTGCCGCCAAATATGTTATAATCAAAATATTTTATATATTCGCAGAATAATGCACTTGCCGAGCACCCCATAGACCAGTATTTTAAAGGAGGGAAGAACTGCAAATGCAATAACCTTAAAATCTTAAGCAGATGAGTGAAACATTGAACCCCGATGTACAGCCAAATGAGCTGAACGTCGTGAACACCCCTGAACAGGCTGACAATGCCGCTATGACCGAGTTTAGCCACGAACAACCTGTTGAGGAGACAACAGCAAGCGCCCTTGTTGAGATGGAGGGCGAGAGTGACAACACCGATTCAAGACCGGTCAACCGTCAGGAGATTATAGAGCGTCTTAAGGCCATAGCCGACAGCGACGACGTACTCAACTGCAAGGCTGAGACCGAGAGCCTGAAGGTACAATTCTACCGCTTGCGTACAGCGGAGATTGAGACCGAACACAAGAAGTTCGTGGCACAGGGTGGTGAAGAATCGCTGTTCGCACCGGCGGCCGATGAACTTGAGGAGCCATTCAAGGAGGCCATGTCACAGATAAAGGCAAAGCGTAACGCATGGATTGCGGCACAAGAGCAGGAGATGAAAGCCAACCTTGAGAAGAAGGAGGCACTCCTTGCCAAACTACAGGCACTTGTGGAGAAAGCCGGCCAAGGCACACCGGAAGTAAACGAATTCAAGGCCGTACAGGCAGAATGGAAAGAAATCAGGAACATACCACAGGAGAGCGTAACCAATCTGTGGAAACAGTACCAATTGCTTGTAGAGCAGTTCTACGATGTACTGAAGATTAACCACGAGTTCCGCGAGTATGACTTCAAGAAGAACCTCGAGATAAAGACAAGGCTTTGCGAAGCTGCCGAGGCGTTGATGAAAGAGGAGGATGTAATAAGTGCATTCCGCCAACTCCAGCAGCTGCATAACGAATTCCGCGAGACAGGCCCTGTTTCGCCCGAATTGCGTGAGGAGACATGGACGCGATTCAAAGAGGCATCCACTGCCGTAAACCGTCGCCATCAGGAACATTTTGAAGCAAAGAAAGAACAGGAGAAGGAGAACCTTGACAAGAAGAGCGCCATCTGCGAACAGATTGAGAGCATCAACCAGAACCCTCCTGCCAGCTACCAGGCATGGAACAGCGCTACAGAACAGATTCTTGAGCTCCAGGCACAGTGGAAGGAGATCGGTTTCGCTCCACAGAAGATGAACCTGAAGATTTTCGAGCGTTTCCGCGCTGCCTGTGACGAGTTCTTCAAGCTGAAGAGCGACTTCTTCAAAGAGGCCAAGAATGCATTGGCAAGCAACCTTGAACGCAAGAAGTCATTATGCGAACAGGCCGAGGCACTCATGGATAGCGTAGAGTGGAAAGAGACTGCCGACAAGCTCACAAAGATACAAAAGGAGTGGAAAGAGATTGGACCGGTGCCACAGAAGCAATCAGAGGCACTATGGAAGCGCTTTGTTACAGCATGCGACACATTCTTTGAGCGTCGTAAAGCCGCAACATCCTCACAACGCACTGTTGAGCAGGATAATCTCAAGCTGAAGCGCGAGGTGATAGAAGCCCTTAAGGCCATTGATACCAACCTGTCTGCGGCAGAACAGAACAAACAGGTATCGGCACTTACCGCAAAATGGAATGCAATAGGCTTCGTTCCATTCAAGGAGAAGGACAAGGTTTACAAGGAGTACAAATCCGTACTCAACGCCATCTACGAGAAGCTCCACATTGAAGCCAACGAGCGCAAGCTCAACAGCTTCCGAAACAATATCGGCAAGGGTGGAAACAACCTGCAGCGTGAACGTGACCATCTCATCCGCCAGTATGAGGCACTCAAGAACGAAATCTCTACATATGAGAACAACATCGGTTTCCTGAGCGTATCGAACAAGAAAGGCGCAAGCCTCGTTGACGTAATGCGCCAGAAAGTTGACAAGCTCAAACAGGACGCGCAGGTTATCTTGCAAAAAATCCACCTCGTTGAAGAGGAGATTGAGAAGGAAGCAAAGTAACACTTGCATACTGCACATAAAGTTTATCCCGGCTCTTTGGGCCGGGATAAACTTTTATATAGTCGGACAACCATCATTACACAGTGTATGCTTTAAGCACTAAAGCAAAACGACATACGCGGAACGTTGTACTAATCAAGTACAAAGAAGTTTGTCCAATAACAAAAAATAAAGCGGACTCGTAAGAGCCCGCTTATGCTATCAGTAATACAGTCTGGCTGTATAATTACTGTGCCACCTCCTCTGCAACAGGAGCCTCTACAACAGGAACATCAAGAGTATTCTCGATCTTTGTAGGGTTAACATCCATAATTGCTGTCTCTGTAGGGAGTGCATATGCTGCGATAACGCTGATTACAACCATCAAAGCGGCAAGAGACCAGGTAGCCTTCTCAAGGAAGTCAGTTGTCTTTCTGACACCCATGATCTGGTTTGAAGAAGCAAAACCTGCAGCCAAGCCACCACCCTTTGAATTCTGAATCAGGACAATACCACACATCAGCACTGAGGCCAACACAATCAGTATAACACAAAGCAAATACATACTAATTCTTTTTTATATGTTTTATTATTTTTTCTAAAAATCTTATTTGGTCTGCAAAGTAACGATTTTTATTCGGATATTCCAAGCATAATCGTTTAATTATTTCAAGAGCCTTCTCATATTTACCCTGTTTAATGTAAATATTTGCCAAAGTTTCCGTAAAAGACGAAGTTTCGGCCGGTTGTTCCTCCACCATAGGCACGATGGCGGCCGAGGAATCACCGTCACCACGCAAGTCAAGAGTAATCCTCTCATTGTCACCGGACAGGAAATCGTCAATAAGACTCTGTCCACGCAACTCCGGAACGTTTTCACAACACTCACCCTTGTCCTTAAGATAGGCCGAGACATAATCCACTGCAGCCGCCCCCTCAGCCTCAAGCGAGAAGGAATCCGAAGGCAATGTACTGAGGAACGCGTCAATGAGCGACATGGTCCTGTCAACAGGGATATCCTCAACAGGAGCCTCAGTCACATCCAAGATTCCATACCCGGCCATAAGTTCAAATATCGGCCAGCGGCTTTTCAGATACATGGCAGCCCTACGCATCTCTTTTCCGAAATCAATATCATGCAACAGATAAAGATTCTTGAGCATCAGGAGACGTGCCACATCGAAATAGGGGTACTTGCCCACTATCAGACGCAGTTCATACAACGTGTCACGGTTCAGACGCTCGGGATGTGCAATATAATATGAGAGGTTATCCATTGTTACCAGTTAGCTACAGCAGCATTGAAAATACTCTCCACAATCTCCTTTATCATCTGTGACACAAGTTCTTCCTGTACCGAGTCAAGCGACTGGGTGGCATCAAAGTCACGTGTAGCACTAAAAACGCGCTCAAAGTCATCCTCGTGATCGGTATTATTGGTAAAACGCACGTTCACGGTCATCTTCAGCTGCACCATTGCCGAATAGCCATCGGAAGAGATCGACTTGTTAAGCTGGTCATAGGCCGTGATCTCACCTTCAAAATGGAGGTCACCGCCCTGCTTTACCTGCTCAAGTTTCGTCTGCTGCACGAACATATCGCTCAATGCCTCATTGAACATGGCAGCCATAGGACCCCACTGGTATGCGGCACGATTCTGGAACTGCGCAAGAGAGATTGTCCTGACCTTGGTATAGTCAATTGACGCACCTGTAAACTTATAACTTACCGTACAGCCTGCAACAACAAGCATTACGGACAACATGTATAGCACACGCTTCATTCTATTCAATTCCATATTCTTTTATTTTGCGGTACAAGGTACGCTCCGAAATATTCAATTCTTTTGCAGCATTCCTGCGCTTGCCACGGTTTCTCTCAAGTGCAGCAAGGATTGCCTTTCTCTCCATATCATCAAGGGACACGGCCTCCTCGACATACTCCTCGGCATTTGTCACAGCGTCATAATGAGTTATCTGCGGCTGCAGATGAATGGTCGGCTGACGGTGCACTACAGGAATCTCCTGGGCATCGGTATAGAACGACACATTCTCGACCGCCCCCTTGTTCATGGTACGCAGGTCTTCGATCTGCTTTTTCAGTTCCGTTATGTCACGGCGCATGTCAAAAAGCACACTATAGAGGATTTCCCTCTCACTCTCGAAACTCTTTCGTTCACCGCCACGCAACCCGGCCACAACAGGCAGATTGCTGCTGACATTCTCTTGAGGCAGATAACGCGACATTACCTCTGCTCCAAGTTCCCTATTCAGTTCAAGAATAGAAACCTGCTCTGCGATATTCTTGAGCTGACGGATATTTCCCGGCCATGAGTATTCGAGTATTGCCGATACGGCACCAGCGTCAAGTTGCACTCTTGGAACATTATATTTGGCAGCAAAGTCCATGCAGAATTTCTTGAACAGCAGTACGACATCCTCACCCCTGCTTCGTAGCGGCGGTACAGTTATGGGCACCGTACTCAAGCGGTAATAAAGATCCTCACGGAAGCGGCCATCGGCTATGGCCTTGGGGAGATTCACGTTTGTCGCACACACAATACGCACATTGGTCTTCTCGACCTCGGACGAACCGACACGCAGATACTCGCCATTCTCCAAAACGCGCAACAGACGTGCCTGTGTTGGAAGGGGCAACTCAGCAACCTCGTCAAGGAATATCGTTCCGCCATTGGCCTCGCTGAAATATCCCTTACGCTCGCTCACCGCCCCGGTAAAGGCACCCTTGACGTGTCCGAAGAGCTCCGAATCAATGGTACCCTCGGGTATGGCTCCACAGTTCACGGCAATGTACTTGCCGTGCTTACGTACACTGTTCGTATGTATTATCTTCGGGAAAAATTCCTTACCAACTCCACTCTCACCGGTAATGAGCACTGTAAGATCAGTCTTGGCAACCTGTATAGCAGTATCTATTGCCCTTAACAGCCCCGGATCGTTTCCGATGATTCCGAATTGTTGCTGGGCTCTCTTAACCTCTGTAATATCCATAGCAATCTCTATTTCGTGACAAAATTACATATTTTACCACAAAAACAAGCAATAATGGCAGATTATTTTTAGAACGGGAAAAGCAGCGGCAAGACAAGAATCATCACAATACCCAGAATAATCTGTAAAGGCAAGCCCACTTTCACATAATCAGAGAACTTGTATTGTCCGGCCGGCATCACCAGGGCATTGGGCGGTGTCGAGAACGGAGACGCGAAACACAGGCTGGCACCGAGAGTCACCGCAAAGAGGAACGGCACCGGGCTCACCCCCACCTGCACGGCACTGCTCATGGCAATGGGAGCCATAAGCACCGCTGTTGCCGTATTGCTGATGAACATGGTCATGAATGATGTCGTGAAATAGATTCCCGCCATCAGCAACATAGGGCTGTAACCGCCGAGACACGAGACAAGAGAGTTCGAGATCAGGGCCGACACACCGGTCTTCTGCAACGCCACGGACATGGGCATCATGGCCGCAATGAGCACGATACTCTCCCAGTTGATGGTCTTGTATGCGGCCTCAACGTTGCGGAAGCAGCCGGTAAGCACCATGAGCAGACCGGCAATCATCACCGCTGTCACAGGCGCGATGGGAATGAAGTCGAACACCATCACAGCTACCATGGCAAGCATTATGGCAGCCGCCACCGGGGCCTTGTAGTCAAGTGTCACCTTCGCAGCCTCCTCAAGCGGACGTCCTACCACAATCCACTCGGTGCTCTCCTTCTCCAAATTGGCAATATTGTTCCAGGCACCCTGCACCAACAGCACGTCACCGACATGGATTGCCTCGGCACCCACACCCTGAAGGATGTACTTATTGTTACGGCATATACCGAGCACACTGACATTGTATTTCGTACGGAACTCTATCTCCCTAATAGTCTTGTTGACTACCGACGAAGTCGACATCACCACAATCTCGGCTACGCCGATATCATAAAAATCCAAAGCACCCTTGCCCTCCTCATCACCACCTGGCACAACCTCAAGATTATAACGGGCTGCAAAAGCCGCAACGCTCTTCTCTGCACCCGAAACATACAGCATATCATCGGCATACAACACGGTATCGGAATCCGCAGCCTTCTGCACTACATTCTTCGACAGCAGATTGCGCTGGCTACGATCAACGTGACGGACCTCTATGATATTTATACCAAAGTTTTTGCGCACATCAAGTTCGCCAATCATCTTGCCGACGGCAAGAGACCTGGGAGAGACCTGCAGACGGTGAAGGTTGTTTGCGATACCATACTCCTTGACAAGTTCTTTCAAGGATTTTCCGCTGCTGGCACTGGCACCGCTGAGTGCACCAGGCTTTGACAGATACTTCTTGCTCAATGGCAACAACAATATCGTGCCCACAACGATACAGATGAGACCCACAGGAAGGAAGGTGAAGAAGCCCAGACCATCATATCCCCCTTTTATCAGAGCATCGTTTATGACAAGATTAGGCGGCGTACCGATGAGGGTCATCATACCGCTCATGCTGCTGGCAAACGCAAGCGGCATGAGCAGACGACTTGGATTCATCTTGACACTCATTGCCATACTCACCACGATAGGAATCATTATGGCCACCGTACCGGTATTGCTCACAAAGGCCCCCATCATGGCAGTAACCACCATAACAAGTACGAACAGCCTTGTCTCGCTGTTTCCGGCAAGTTTCATGAGTCTGGAACTTATCATCTTCGCCAGACCGGTCTGGAATATCGCCCCACCCACAACGAACAGGCCAATCATCATAACAATGACGTTATTCGAGAAGCCCGAGAGTGCCTCCTCGGGCGTAAGTATATTCATAAGCATAAGCGACACAAGCGCACAGAGTGCGACTATATCAGAACGCACCTTTCCGTTTATGAAGAAAAAAACCGAAAGCAGCAGAACAGCAATTGTCTCTATCATAGATCAAACCTTGATTACAACTTTTCGCAAAGTTAATATTTCCGTATGCAAAAACAAAGCAAAAAGTACCGTCTACAGCCCGTTTTATTGTGAAAAAACATTATCTTCGCGCTATTAAACCTCAAAGTGCCATACAAGCACGAAGGACAATCAAAAACACCATTAGGCTTATCAAAATACTGAAATACATATCAACCGTCGTTGCTGTAATCATAATGTTGGCATACATTGCGATACAGTTGCCGAAGCTTGACGCAGTACAGCGTCGGCTTGCCGTTCTGGTATCAGGCGATATCAGGCAGAAGCTGGATATACCTATCAGCATTGAGAAACTCAGGATAGAAAACCTCAACGACATCACACTCACCAACGTACTTGTACTTGACAAGAAGAACGACACCCTCATATATGCCGACAAGGCTGCGGCCAGCATAGAGTTGCCCAAGCTGTTCAAGGACAAGCTCCATATAAATACACTCTCCTTTGCCGCACCTTACATCAAGCTGGACAGGCGCGCGCCAGGAGAAGAGCTCAACATCCAGTTCATCATTGACAACCTTAACAGCGACAGCAAGGAGGAGAGAAGTACTGAGATGCGCATAAACCAGCTCATCATCTATGATGGCAAGTTCAGATATGACGTACTCAGCGAAAAGCCCGTGACAGGCAAGCTGGATCCCAACCACATAGAAATCGAAGGATTCTCAAGCAACATTTCTCTCAAGCATTTCAACAAGGAGAACCTGAATCTGAATATACGTTCCATCAAAGGACGCGAGAAGAGCGGACTCAAACTCAAGAGACTGAAGACCCGCGTAACGGCCGAAGATGGCGACATCATATTCAAGGGATTCGCCCTTGAGCTCCCGTGTAGTGACATCGTCTCGGATTCCATCATACTTACCGGCACGAAGAGCATCAGTACCATGACATTTGACGGCGAACTCCGCTGTAACAGGCTCGTCATGGATGACATCGCCCCCATTTTCCCGAATGCGCCAAAGGGACTGCCGGAGCTCATGTTCCACATCAGCGGCCATGCCGACAGCACCATCATGGGTGGCAAAGTCCTCATTGCAGCAACGGACGGAAGCATATCTGTCAACGGAACGGCAAGAGCAACCCACCCCTTTGATGAAGGACGCACAATAGAGATAACCCTCAACCGCCTTAATGCCAAAGAGAACCCTATAGGCAAGGTTATCTCACTTCTTGGAAATCCCCGACAGGACATCCCATCAAAGTTGGGCGACACAGAAGTGGATGGCAAGATACTCTTCTCGCGTGACCACATCGACGGCAACGTATGCATCAGGAGCAAGAACGGAGCGTTGAATGCCACAATGAAAACCGACAGTATCGGACAATACGACCTGTTTGCACAAGGAGAGACAATACACCTTGGCAACATACTTGACAACAATGATTTAGAAACCTGCGACTTCACCGCCAGGAGCAAAGGCAGCATCAAGGGAGATGACATACTCGCCGACTTCGAAATCAACATATCGGGACTAGGCTACAAAGGGTATACATACGCTCCGTCAGTAATATACGGAAAGGCCTCCAAAGAAGATATGAGAGCCCGACTCACTACCGCAGACCCGAACATAGCCGCCACCATAGACATTTTCTACAAGAAAGAGACAAAAGGCGACAGGATCAACCTTGCTCTCCAGCTTGACTCCATTGTACCATACAACCTGCACCTGTACAATGAAGAGGAACACAAGTTCGCGTTCAACATGAACGGCGAAATAGAATTAAAGGACAACGGCAAGAGCCTTACAAACATAAAGCTGCAGAACTTCACTTTCAATGACGGTAAGGAGACAATGACAGTCAGGAATTTCCACCTGTACGACGACAACACCGAAGACAAGAGAAGTACAAGCATAAGCTCCGATATTTTCAATGCCGACATAATAGGCTATTTCAACACCGAGAGACTCATTGACAGCTACATAAGGCTGATAAACAGACACATCCCGGCACTTGACTTGGAGGAACACTGGGAAAAACCGGCTAACAACTACTTCTACCGGGCCGAAATCACAGACAGCAAGCTTCTTGGCAAGCTGTTCAGGCTACCTTTTGCCATCAACGAAAAATCATACGTCCGAGGTTCATGTTTCGACGACAGCAAGACAGCGTATATTGACGTTGAGCTGAACAACGTGACACACGGCAACTCGACATACAGGGCCATCAACCTGAAAGGAACATCTAACGGGGAGGAACTTGTACTTGATGCCAGCATACTCAAGCCACAGGCCGGAGAGAAGAAAGAGTTCGATTACAATAACCGCGACAAAGACCTCATCATCAACCTCAGCTCCACCATCAGGTCAGACAGCATCAGCGGCATACTGGACTGGAGCGGAATCACAGACAAGGAAAACAGCAGAGGAAACATGCGTTTGGATGCGACTCTGAGCCGTGATACCAAGGACAAGCTCTGCATTGAGTCCAACATATCACCAGGCAG
>JAFYWE010000145.1 GCA_017558165.1 Bacteroidaceae bacterium | reverse complement strand
TAACTGATTAATTATTAAGTGATTAAATTATATTTACTTGTGTTACAGTATGCTAATTAATCAAAAATCGTACAAATTTACAACCGAATATCATAATAGACGTTATGCATCTATCTAAATTACCAATAGTAGCTATCGCATATTACAATAGTTAAATAACAGCATTGTATGCGACTGCTACGATTTCTTAAAACAGAGGGGTGGTTTTTAGAAACTATAACATTATAAATCACAAATTGACAATCATAAAAGAAAAAAATGACTAACTTTGCACCGGATTTTGAAAGTGCTATAAATTGATTCTGAAATACTGATTACACTTCGCATTATGAAAGCATTTGTTTTTACAGGACAAGGAGCGCAGTTCAGCGGTATGGGTAAGGACCTGTACGAGAACTTCCCTATTGCAAAGGAATATTTTGAGAAAGCAAACGATATATTGGGATTCCGCATCACCGACATCATGTTCGACGGCAGTGACGAGGAGCTCAAGCAGACAAAGGTCACACAGCCTGCAGTCTTCCTGCACTCTGTCATTCAGACAATAGTCCTGGGCGAGGAGTTCAAGCCCCAGATGGTTGCCGGACACTCACTTGGCGAGCTGTCGGCACTCACAGCCGCAGGAGCACTCAGCTTTGAGGATGGCCTTAGACTTGTATACAAACGCGCCATGGCAATGCAGAAGGCATGCGAGTTGCAGCAGTCTACCATGGCCGCAGTGCTTGGACTCGCCGACGAGGTAGTCGAGCAGATATGTGCCGAGGTCAATGCAGGTGGCGACACCGTGGTTGCCGCAAACTACAACTGCCCTGGGCAGGTTGTGATTTCAGGCAGCGTCGAGGGCATTGAAAAGGCATGCGAGAAGCTCAAGACAGCCGGCGCAAAGCGCGCACTCCCGTTGAGCGTGAGCGGTGCATTTCACTCCCCTCTCATGCAGCCGGCAAAGGAGGAACTTGAGGAGGCCATCAATGCAACAACATTCAACACTCCTGTGTGCCCTGTATACCAGAACGTGGATGCCAAGCCACATACATCACCACAGGAGATCAAGGAGAACCTTGTGGCACAACTCACGGCACCTGTACGCTGGACACCGACAATCACCAACATGATAAAGGACGGTGCAACAGAGTTCACCGAGTGCGGTCCGGGCTCAGTACAGCAGGGTCTCATAAGCAAGATAAAGAAAGCAATTGAAGCATAAAACACTATTATATAATGTCACGTATAATCATCTACCAGCTATTACCACGACTTTTCGGCAACAGCACTGCTGACTGCGTTGCCAACGGAACCATTGAGCAGAACGGTTGCGGCAAGTTCAACGATATAACACCAAAGGCACTGCGCGCAATACGCGGTTTAGGAGCCACACACGTTTGGTACACAGGTGTCATAGAGCACACCACACGTACCGACTACACCAAGTATGGCATCCCGGCCGACCACCCTGCAATTGTAAAGGGAGAGGCGGGCTCACCATATGCCATCAAGGACTACTATGACAACGACCCTGACCTTGCAGTCAACGTAGAGAAGCGTCGCGAGGAGTTCGAGGCACTCATTGAGCGTACACACAAGGCTGGCCTGAAGGTTATTATGGACTTCATCCCTAACCACGTGGCACGTCACTACCACAGCGACTGCACGCCCGAGGGCACATACCCGTTCGGCGAGTTCGACGACAAGAACGCGTTCTTCGTAGGACACAACAACTTCTACTACCTGGGCAACCAGTCATACGGCTGCAACCTTGACGCCAAGGAGAATGCCGACACCGAGTACAGCGAGTCACCGTTGCGCGCTACAGGTAACGACTGTTTCGGCAGCCCGTCACGCAATGACTGGTACGACACAGTGAAACTCAACTACGGTATAGACTACCGCAGTGGTAACCGCCAGTTCTCACCAGTACCTAATACTTGGGTAAAGATGCTCAAGATTCTCCAGTACTGGGCAGACAAGGGTATCGACGGTTTCCGTTGTGACATGGTTGAGATGACACCCGTTGAGTTCTGGGCTTGGGCAGTACCCAAGGTAAAGGAGTCGCACCCCGGCATTGTGTTCATTGGTGAGATATACCAGCCACACATCTACCGTTCGTTCATCAAGGAGGGTTGCTTTGACTACCTCTATGACAAGGTAGGCCTCTACGACACATTGCGTGGAGTGATGAACGGCCAGACATCGGCCAACGACATCAGCTACACACTGCAGAGCACAGCCGACATCCGCAACAACATGCTCACATTCCTTGAGAACCACGACGAGCAGCGCATTGCATCGGATTTCTTTGCCGCAAATGCAGAGCGCGCATTGGCGGCACTCATAGTATCTACTACCATCGACACCCAGCCTTTCATGCTCTATGCTGGCCAGGAGCTTGGTGAGCGTGGTATGGACAAGGAGGGCTACAGCGGTGTTGACGGCCGTACTACAATCTTCGATTACTGGAGCGTGGATACCCTGCGTCGCTGGAAGGGCGACGGCGAGTACAACGGCGAACAGCTTACCGACGAAGAGAAGAGCCTGCAGGCATTCTACTCACGCCTGCTCAACCTTTGCAACAGTGACGAGGCACTCAAGGAGGGTTCATTCTATGGCTTGCAGTACGCAAACCACCACAGCGAGAAATATGACAGCAACCATATATTCTCGTACCTGAGAGGTACCGTTAATGAGCTGGTACTTGTTGTGACCAACTTCAGTGACACTGACAAGGAGTGCGAGGTGAACATACCCGTGGAGGCGCTTGCATACTACGGCATCACTGGTGACAGCAAGTTGCACAAAGTTAAGGAACTGCTCAGCGACGAGACATACGAATTGCCACTGAACCCATGTGACACCGTGAACATCAATGTTCC
>JAFYWE010000144.1 GCA_017558165.1 Bacteroidaceae bacterium | reverse complement strand
TGCTGAGGGGCGGTGTAAAGATTGAGAATTGTTAGAAGGAAACCTCTAACAATGAGTGTCCTATCTCGTGTATAACGGCCAATATCTCCGTTTTCCTTGTTTCAGAAGGTTTCTTTGTTCCCTTTATGTAACTTGCGAGCAAGCTCTGCTGGATACCTAACTTGCGTGCCACTGCTGATATATTGAGGTATGGGTTCTTCAGGAACGCGGCCTGTATGCCGTTTGCCGGCTCTTTGGCATCTTCATAATAGAAGCTCTCATAGCTCATATCCTCATCCAACTCACTCCAGCTGATACCATACGCCCACAACTCATATTTTTCTCTCTCTTCGGGAGTAGCCGTCAACAATTTGGGGTAGAAATACAACGACTGATAGAGTGTTTCTCCGCTGTCAGTAGTAATGTAAATGCGTGTGTCTTCAAACCACAATTTAACAACTTTCATAATGTCCTCCTTTCTTATTTTTTAATTCACGAGGATTTTACTCCCCGTGAATTCTCTTCCATTCGTTACGAATATGCTCGATGTTCTCTTCAAGAATGTACTCAGCAAGTTTAAGTTCTCTTGATTTCAGTGTTGATTTTACTAACTGAACCTCTTCTTCAATAATGAACTTTGCTTCTCCATTTGCACTCCTTACGTGAACGTGAGGTGGTTGATGTTCAAGTGTAAAGATTATAAACTTCAACCCGAATAATTCTAAAACTGTTGGCATATCTGTTTTGTTTTTGATTACACCACAAAGATAGGATATAATTTTATAACCACCAAACAAAAGGGATATAAATTTATAACTTTTTGCAAAAAAAAATCCCCTGGGGGCTTCACAGCAGCCAGGGGGAAATGTTGAATTAAAATTATGATGATTATGTGGTGTTATTTGCTGAACTCATCAGGCTCGGTGGTGTTGGACACCTCGAGATTGATGTTATAGTGTGTTGAAAGCATATCGTAGTCGAAGGCCATTGCCATATCAACGCTCTGCTTGTAGGTTGTGACCTCACGGCCGTTCTCGTCCTTTTGGGTAACGACGTCAAAGTAGCCTTTGCTGACGTTCTTGAAGCGGACACTGTTCTTTGTGCCGATATACTCAGGACTCTTCTCAAGATAGAACTTGAGCGATCCTTCCGGCAATGATGTCTCGCCGACGGCTCGCGCCTCCTTTTTATAGAGCTGGAAGATACGGCTCTTACGCAACAGCAGTATGCGCTTTTGTTCCTTGAACTGCAGCTTTACTGCAGGAGTGTTGCAAGAGAACTCGTTCACATATACAATGCGGTAGTCGCCCTCGTTGTAGATGTCGCCGTTCTGTCGCAAGTAGGCCACCAAGTCCCAGAACTTGCCCAGCTCGTTGTTGCTCTTGCACTCGCTGTTTTGGCGCACGATACCCTCAATGGTTATCTTCAGCATATCGTTGTAGGTGAATGGCAGTTCAAGCACACCCGACAGCGTGCGGAACGCGGCCAAGGGTACAACCCAGTTGCGGAGGATGCGGTCCTCTATGCGTGCTTGTTCCAGTCGTTCGGTAATATCGCTGAACGCGCTCTTGAAATTGCCGGCAAACTCTGCCTCGAACTTTTTGCGATGTGAGAGAATCTGCAGGGCAAGATGTGAAAGACCTTTTTTGCGCTCCTCCATCAGTTCATTGAACTTCCGCTTTGCCTCGGCGGTAAACTCGCTTGTGTCGAAGGTCAGGAATATCATACGGCTGAACAGGGCAATGTCTGCCGTCGCCATCTCTTGTCCGGAGACTATTACACCGCAATCGACAGCGGTTGTCTCGCGCTTTTTGTCGCGGTCCATATTCATACGGGTGCGGCCTGTTCCGTCCCAGATAGCTTTGAGGAACTCGCGCTTCTCGAGCTCAAGGTCATTGCGGTACTCGTCAAGATGTACCAGGGCATTGGCGCATTGTGCTACGGTATCACCCAATGAGGCCTTTGACGAGCTGTGCAAGTTGGGTGGTTTGTTCTCGATGACAAAGAAGGACATCAATGTAGTGCCGAGTTCCGTCTTACCCGAACCTTTTGGACCGAAGAGGTTCAATATAGGGAACTGCGCGTGTGATGTCACGATATCGCGGAATAGTGCTGCCAAGAGGAAGCCTATACCTATTTTGGCATTGTCACCAAACACGGCAACAAGTTTCTTTGTGATGTCCAGGAGTGAAACGGCCGAATAGCCAAGGTGAACGAACTTGCGCTCGAACTGGAAGAGTTTCTGCTCGTCCTGGTATATTCTCGAAAATGCCGGGAGGTAGAAGTTTCGCTCGTCATCGAGGCGAACGATACCGTATTCATCGGTGGTGTACCACTTTTTGTCGGCATATATTCCGTTGCCGTATGCAAAGAAGCCCTGCTTTTGCCATCCTAACTGCACAATCTCGAGTGCAGTCTCGGTCTGCTCATAGAGGAACATCTTCAGCTTTGTAAGCTGTTCCTCTTTGGCTAACCAGATATAGTTTCCGAGGCCTTCAATCTTTTGTTTGAACTTGGCTAACGAAACAAGATCCTCTTGCTTGAGCTCGATGATTTCCTCCTGGCGGTTGATATTGCGTATCTTGTATAGTCGTTTAGGTGAAAGGGCATCCTTGATGTGGAACATCGGTTCCATGACGAAGTTGCTCCATTGGTAGTCTCCTTGGTTGGAGACTGAAAAATAGCAGTTGTTCTCTTCGTAAAAGCCGTACTTGTCGAGCAGCTCTTTGTCAAGGGTCTTGCCCTTCTTCTTGGCCTGCTCTCGTGTGGCTTTCTTGGCACCGTTGATTGCGGTACTCCATATATCCTGGGGTGCAAAGTTCTTGAGCTGCTTGAGATACATTTTCTCAAGCACTCCGTCATCGATGAGAGCAATAAACTTGGCTGCTTCATCAATAACCTCCTTGCGTTCTTCGGTAGTCGCCTTGGGATTCCAGCGCTGGCGAACATACCACAATATAAAGTCCTGTTTCTTCTGCAACAGGCTTTGCCATTTTGCTTTGTCTGTTATAAAGCTGTCGGGGTCGGCCTTTACCAAAGGTACGTCGATGTCCTCCTCGTTCTCTCCTTGGAACGTTCTGTTAAGATGAATGACACTTACCTTGAAGCCCATAGACAATGCCAGTGCACCGTGCTTGAGTACGGATTTAATTCCGGTACCATAAGGTTCGCCGGCCTGCGGCACATCGATGTCGGGTATAAAGCACAATGTCGAAGCATACTTCTTGAGTTGCTGCAGCTGTGCTTTTGTCCAGGCAGAACCAAGCGGAGCAACAGCATTGGCAGCACCTATGCACTGCAGGCGCAGAACATCAGGCGCACCCTCGACAAGATAGAAGGTCTCCTCTTTTGTTCCTTGTCGCAAGGCGAGGTTTATGCCAAAGATAGAGTTCTCTTTGTCATATATGGCCGATGCCGAACTGTTGAGGTATTTCGGTCCGTCATCGCCTAGATTGCGGGCGGTGAAGCCTATCACGCGCGAGAACTTGTCGCGGATAGGTATCATTATGCGGGCACGGAAAAAGTCGTACAGCGTGCCTTTTGAGCTGCGCTTCAGCAGTCCCATCTCCACCATGAGGTCAGTAGAATAGCCTTTGCTCTGCGCATACTTATACAGGCCGTCCCACTCCTTGCCGGCATAACCTATGCCGATGAGCTGGCAGAACTCCTTATCCCATCGCTTTGTAGCATAGCCTCT
>JAFYWE010000143.1 GCA_017558165.1 Bacteroidaceae bacterium | reverse complement strand
TTCACCCTTCTCCTCATTCTGCTGTCCAGTCTCCTGAGTAGGCTGGGAAGCTGACTCCTCCCGCATGACCGGCGTTCCGCATTCGGGACAGAAACGTGAGTCATCTTCTATTCTGGTTCCACATTCAGGGCAATACATAGTAGTTCGGTTTTGTGGTTGTGTATCAATAGGTCCATGCCTTTATTTAAGGTACTTTTCCCGTCTCTTGCTCACTCCGCTGACATACTTGCGTGCCTCATCGGTACTTAGTTTGCTTGTCAGGTAGTTGTAGAGCTGGGTATAATTGTAGCCATTAATCAAGGTTATCGCACTTTTCAGATTCGTATTCCCGGTAAATGCACGGCTTACGTTACCGGCACCGGTGTTGTAGCTCGCAATCACGCACAGTCGACGGCAGTCGGGGTCGGTAACACCGCTGAACTGGTTCATCAATATGCGCAGATATGCAGTTCCAAGTTCTATGTTCTGATGAGGCACATAAAGATAGCTCTTTGTAGGAACCCAATCATTCTTATAGACATAGCGATATGCATCATAGCCACCGGAACGGGGTACAAGCTGCATGAGTCCATAGGCCGGAACCCAACTTGTAGCCTCGGGATTGAAACTTGACTCCTGTTCCATCACGGCAAAGATAAGCGGCTGCTCGATCTGGAATTTCTGGGAGTAGACCGCGACATGCTCCTTGTAAAGGGCGGCATTCTTGGAAATATTGTCCGCCACCATACTCATCTCCACCTTTACTACCGTGCGGCTCTTGTTGTCATCACCCTTCACCGTCACACTTTTCTTGGGACTCTGCTTTACAGCAGCCTTTGCTATAGTCTTAGGAGAATAGCTTGCCTTTGCCGAATAGTTCTCCTGCGCTTTCTGCCGAGCCTTCTCAAGTTCCTTCTTACGGGCCTCCTCGCGCTGCCTTGCAGCCATATTCACGTTGCCGCCTTCACGCGCGACCCTGTTTGCCATAGTCTCACCGGCAACACCGTCATCCACTTTCACACTCTCCTTTTGCGCAAGATCCAGCTCCTTACCTTTCACTTTTGGAGCAGGCGGTGCCGCACGTGCACTACGCGGTTTCGACACAACGGCCTCATCAGAATCACCGTTCTCGGGCAGATCATACTTTGAAAGGTCTATAAGGCCTTCAAGTATCGGGCGTTCGGTAATCGGAAGGCTCTCATCCACCTTTGACTTATAAGGGCAGGTTGTTCCACGGCTTTCAAGAATCTTTTCCACCGCCGCCACCAGCCTGCGGTCAATCTCGGCAGAGTCACAATCCTGTATATCGTCAAACGCCACCTCTACCACAATATTCCCCTCTTCAAAATCCACTATTGAACGTGACTTGTAGTCATCGCCATACTCGACCATACGACTCTTTGTATCCATGACCGTGTCATTGCCCCACACCTTCTTTATGGATTCCACATAGCCAAGATATTCTCTGCGCATCTGCTGTTCATATCGTTCATACTCCTTACGGGCCTCTTCGCTGAAACGTTCAAAATTCTCAACAGCCAATGCTGCATCCGCCTCAAACACATTACGCAACGAATCGAGCGACCTGTTGTCGTCACTCTGCGCATGTACACCTGAGACCAGGAACAGCAGTACGGATATCAATATCGTGTTTCTCATAGGCTTTCCATTTTATGCATATTCCGCAATGATGCATATTAATGTATCTCCGCAAATATAAACAAAAGTTAAAGAAACAAGCAAATTTTATACAAAATATTTGTAAAGTTTTGAACATCGGCAACAGATTGACAGACTGCACGTATTATCTTCAGTTGCAATTTTCATAAACGCCAAAGCATCTTTAGGAAAGATGCCATATACAGATTTAGAGGGTAACATGATAATTTATTTATAAATTAAACTAAAAACATTTTATCCAGTCTAATAATATAAGTAACTTTGTACTCATTTTTCAAAAACCGCAAAATAAAGAAGCACGATATATGAACAAGAAACTCAAATGGGGGCTTGTAGCCCTTCTGATTGCAGGCGTAGGCGGATTCGGATTCTACCAGCTCATGCCTAAGGAGAACCAGGAACTCAGCGAGGTCGACGCAATGCCAAAGACCCCAAAGAAAAAGAGCCTGGATGTATACGCAAGGGTTATCGAGCCCCAACTTTTGACCGATGAGATACCCATCATAGGACGCCTTGTGCCCGACGAGGAGGTACAACTCTCGTTCGAGACATCGGGAAAGATCACGGGCATCTTCTTCAACGAGGGCAGCCACGTGAAGAAGGGAACCCTGCTCGCCAAGGTGAACGACGCACAGCTGCAGGCACAGCTGGCACGCCTCGAGGCGCAGGTACCGCTTGCCCAGGAGCGCGTATACCGCCAGAGCACCCTGCTCCAGCGCGACGCCGTGAGCAAGGAGGCACTTGAGATCGTGAAGACAGAGCTTGCGACGCTCAACGCCGACATAGAGAAGACAAAGGCACAGATTGAGCAGACCGAACTGCGTGCACCGTTCGACGGAGTAATAGGTCTGCGCCAGGTGAGCGTGGGTTCATTCGCATCATCGGCCACAGTGGTTGCCAAGCTGACATCGGTGACACCGATCAAGGTGGAGTTCTCGGTGCCCGAGCGCTATGCAAGCGAGGTAAAGAAGGGCACGAACCTCGAGTTCAACGTTGACGGCAAGCTCGACGCCTTCAAGGCACAGGTCTATGCCACCGAGGCAAGCCTTGACGCCGAGACCCACACACTGCTTGTGAGAGCACTCTACCCCAACAAGGAGGGCGAACTTCTCTCGGGACAGTATGCCGGCATACGCCTTAAGCAGAAGGAGATTGCCGACGCGATAGCAGTACCGGCCGAGGCTATAGTACCGGAGATGGGCAAGAGCAAGATCTTCGTATACCGCAACGGCAAGGCCGAGCCTGTCGACGTGGTAACAGGCATACGTACCGATGCCGAGATTCAGATTGTGAAGGGTCTTGAGGTTGGCGACACCATCCTCACATCGGGAACACTGCAGCTGCGCAAGGGCTCACCCGTAAACATCATAGCATTCCAGTAACAGAAAAAGAGAGAAGGTTATGAACATTTCGGAACTTAGTATACGACGTCCGGTGCTTGCCACCGTACTCACAATCATAATCCTGCTTTTCGGCTTCATTGGATACAACACGCTCGGTGTACGTGAGTACCCCTCCGTGGACAACCCTATCATCTCGGTAACCTGCAGCTACTCGGGTGCCAATGCCGAGGTAATCGAGAGCCAGATCACTGAGCCGCTTGAGCAGAACATCAACGGTATTCCCGGTATCCGCTCACTCACCAGTACCAGCCAGCAGGGCCAGTGCCGTATAACGGTTGAGTTCGACCTGTCGGTGAACCTTGAGACCGCCGCCAATGACGTGCGCGACAAGGTATCACGCGCACAGCGATTCCTGCCACGCGACTGCGACCCGCCGACCGTGTCAAAGGCCGATGCCGACGCGATGCCTATCCTCATGGTTGCCATCCAGAGCGACAGCCGCTCGTTGCTTGAGCTCAGCGAGATTGCCGACCTTACCGTAAAGGAGCAGTTGCAGACAATCCCCGACGTGAGCAGCGTGCAGATTTGGGGCGAGAAGCGCTACTCCATGCGCATATGGCTCGACCCCGTAAAAATGGCGGCATACGGCATCACCCCAGTGGACATCAAGAACACCATCACAAGCGAGAACGTGGAGTTGCCATCAGGAAGCATCGAGGGTAACAGCGTTGAGCTCACCCTGCGTACAATGGGACAGATGCACACAGCACAGGAGTTCAACAACATAATCCTGAAGGAGAAGGATGGCAACATCGTGCGCATATCGGACGTGGGACATGCCGAGCTTGGCCCAGCCGACATCAAGAGCTACATGAAGATGAACGGCGTGCCCATGGTGGGTGTGGTAGTTGTTCCACAGCCCGGTGCAAACCACATTGAGATTGCCGATGCCGTATACCAGCGCATGGAACAGATGCAGAAGGACCTGCCCGAGGACATCGAGTACACCTACGGATTCGACAACACCAAGTTCATCCGCGCATCAATCAACGAGGTGAAGAACACCGTGTACGAGGCATTCGTGCTCGTGATCATCATCATCTTCCTTTTCCTGCGTGACTGGCGAGTGACACTCATCCCATGTATCGTTATCCCGGTATCGCTCATCGGTGCATTCTTCGTGATGTACGTGGCGGGATTCTCCATCAACGTGTTGACCATGCTTGCCGTGGTACTGTCGGTCGGTCTTGTAGTGGATGACGCCATTGTGATGACCGAGAACATATACATACGCATCGAGCAGGGCATGCGCCCGTTCAAGGCCGGCATCGAGGGCTCTAAGGAGATCTTCTTTGCCGTAATATCGACCACCATCACTCTTGTAGCGGTGTTCCTGCCAATCGTGTTCATGGAGGGAACCAGCGGACGCCTGTTCCGTGAGTTCAGTTTCGTGGTTGCCGGTTCGGTGATTATCTCATCATTCGCGGCGCTCACTTTCACCCCCATGCTCGCGACCAAGCTGTTGAAGAGACGCAAGGAACAGAAGTGGTTCTACCGCAAGACAGAACCATTCTTCGAGGGGCTCAACAACATATACAGCAAGACCCTTGACGCATTCATGAAGGTGCGTTGGGTTGCCATCCCCGTATCAATCCTGATGCTGGTGCTCATTTGGTTCCTCTGGGGCGAGATTCCTGCCGAGATGGCACCTATGGAGGACCGTTCAAGGATTACCATAAACACCCGCGGAGCCGAGGGCGTTAGCTACGAGCACATGCGCGACTACACCGAAGAGATTGCGATGGTGGTGGACTCAATTGTCCCCGACGCACAATCAGTGACCGCACGCGTATCGAGCAACACCGGTAACATCACCATCAGCCTCAAGGACATTGACGAGCGCGACTACACACAGATGGAGATTGCCGAGAAGCTCACTGCAGCGGTAAGCAAGAAGACCAAGGCACGCGCATTCGTCCAGCAGCAGTCATCGTTCGGTGGACGCCGCGGAAGCATGCCTGTGCAGTACGTCATACAGGCCATGAGCATCGAGAAACTGCAGGAAGTTTTGCCCGAGTTTCTGAACCGCGTACATGACAACCCCACATTCAAGATGGCCGACGTCGACCTCAAGTTCAGCAGCCCCGAGGTGAGGGTGAACATCAACCGCGACAAGGCGGGAAGCATGGGCACAAGCGTACGTGACGTTGCCGAGACACTGCAGTACGGCCTCAGCGGACAGCGCATGGGCTATTTCTACATGAACGGAAAGCAGTACGAGATCATAGGCCAGGTGAACCGCCAGCAGCGCAACACCCCCAGCGGAGTGAGATCGATCTACATACGTAACGACAAGGGCGAGATGGTACAGCTCGACAACCTCGTGGAGTTCATCGAGAGCGTAGCGCCACCCAAGCTCTACCACTACAACCGCTTCCTCTCGGCAACGGTATCGGCCGGACTCGCCGAGGGCAAGACCATAGGCGACGGTCTTGACGAGATGGACAAGATTGCCGAGGAGGTGCTTGACGACACATTCCGCACAGCCCTTGCCGGTGACTCCAAGGAGTTCCGCGAGAGCTCATCGAGCCTCATGTTCGCGTTCATCCTTGCGCTGGTGCTCATCTACCTTATCCTTGCGGCACAGTTCGAGAGTTTCAAGGACCCGTTCACCATCATGCTCACAGTGCCGTTGGCCATTGCCGGAGCACTCATCTTCATGTACTTCGGTGACATAACGATGAACATCTTCAGCCAGATCGGTATCATCATGCTCATTGGCCTTGTTGCCAAGAACGGTATCCTCATCGTGGAGTTCGCAAACCAGAAGCAGGAGAACGGCGAGAGCAAGATGGAGGCCATAAGGAGCGCATCGCTCCAGCGTCTGCGCCCCATCCTCATGACAAGCGTGTCGACCATCCTTGGTCTTCTGCCGCTTGCCGTGGCCACAGGCGAGGGCGCCAACCAGAGAATAGCGATGGGTACAGCCGTAGTGGGCGGAATGCTCGTGTCGACATTCCTTACAATGTACATCGTGCCCGCGATATACAGCTACATATCAACAGAACGCAAACAGGAGGAGGACAAAGCATGAGAAAGAGCATATTGATAATGACAGCCCTGATGGCCATGACCACAGGCGCGGTGGCACAGAAGCTGACACTGCAGGAGTGTCTTAAGAAAGGACTTGAGAACAACTACTCGTTGCGCATACACCGTAACGACGAGCAGATAGCGCACAACAACGCCACACTGGCAAACGCGGGATTCCTGCCGAGCCTTGACCTGAGCGCCGGCTACAACGCGAGCCTCACAAGCAGCAACAGCGAGCTACGCTCTACCGGCGAGACACAGGAGGTGCGCGGCTCGCTCGACAACAGCCTCAACGCAGGCATAGGATTGAGCTGGACGATATTTGACGGATTCAGCATAAGCACCAACTACAAACAGTTGAAGGAGCTTGAGAGAATAGGCGAGACAAGCACCCGCATAGCGCTTGAGGACTTCATCGCCAACCTCACCGCCGAGTATTATAACTTCATCCAGCAGAAGCGCCGTCTGGCAAACTACTACTATGCCGTACAGCTCTCAAAGGAGCGTCTGCGTATAGTGGAGGAGCGTTATAATATAGGTAACTTCTCGCGCCTCGACTACCAGCAGGCGAAGGTGGACTTCAACGCCGACAGCGCGCAGTACATCAAGCAGCAGGAGGTGGTGCTGACATCACGTATCTCGCTCAACGAGATGATGGCCATCGACCAGGTATACACCCCCATCGAGACCGAGGAGAGCACCATCGAGGCCGACACCACATTCATCTTCAACACCCTGTGGGAGAGAATGCTGGCCAACAACGCCAACCTGCTGATGGCCGACTGCAACAACGCTATGGTACAGCTTGACTACAAGAAGGTGCTGTCACGCAACTACCCTTATGTAAAACTGAAGGCCGGTTATGACTACACTTTCAACAAGTACGAGACCAACAGTTACACACGCCGCAGCAACTGGGGCGGCAGCGCAGGCGTGACCGTAGGATTCAACCTATGGGACGGCAACCGCAAGCGCCAGATGCGCAATGCGAAGATTGAGATTGCCAATGCACAGTTGCAGCGCAACCAGCTTGAGCTTGGACTCAAGGCCGAGCTCGGCAACCTGTGGCAGGCATACAGGAACAATATACAGCTGTTGAACCTTGAGAAGCAGAACGTGATAAACGCACGCGAGAACCACGAGATTGCGAAGGAGCGTTACATGCTCGGCGACATATCGGGTATTGAGATGCGCGAGGCGCAGAAGAGCCTTCTCGATGCCGAGGAGCGACTGATATCTGTCGAGTACCAGACCAAGCTGTGCGAGATATCACTCCTGCAGATATCGGGAGAGGCAGCGAAGTATCTTGAGTAAGCACGCCCCGATATCGGATTTTAATTGTACCTTT
This sequence comes from Bacteroidaceae bacterium, assembly GCA_017558165.1. GTDB lineage: Bacteria > Bacteroidota > Bacteroidia > Bacteroidales > Bacteroidaceae > HGM04593. The sequence continues at coordinate 175 of JAFYWE010000143.1, read as the reverse complement.
GCGCCCGCAAACGGTGCAAGGGCTCTTTGGGCCTTTAGAAGTTGTTTAAATTTATGTCCTTGAAATTTTTATAGAACTTTTTTAGAGTGTTTTTTTATTTTTCAAAGGCGCATAGCGGGCTATGTAACTGCGAAAAAGAGAAAAACAGGCAACAAAGCCACGGGTAAGCGAGAGC
>JAFYWE010000142.1 GCA_017558165.1 Bacteroidaceae bacterium | reverse complement strand
TTTATTATTTTTTGTAGGGCGCGTAGCGGGCTACGTAACCGAGAAAAAGAAGAAAACAGACATTTTTGAATATAAAAAACAACGAAACAGCGACTTATAGTATAAGAAAAACTTTTTTTAGAAATTTAAACAGCTTCTTAAAGGGAATTTTAAGCATTTAAAACAATACAGACATGAAAAAAAGGATTCTACTTTCACTGCTGTGTGCAGGAACATTTCTTGCACAGGCACAAGTGACACCGCGATGGCTGCGTAACTGCGCCATATCGCCCGACGGTACTACAATCGCCTTCACGTACAAAGGCGATATATACACAGTCGACAGCAACGGCGGTGAAGCAAAGCAGCTCACATCACAGAGCTCTTATGACAGCAACCCGGTATGGTCGCCATGCAGCAAGAAGCTGGCATTTTCATCTAACCGCGAGGGAAGTGTCGATATTTACATTGTCGGCAAGGACGGCGGTACTCCCAAACGCCTGACAACAAACTCGGGCGAAGAGACCCCTACTGCATTCCTTAACGAGAAGGAGATACTCTTCACTACCGCAGCAATGCCAGGAAGTGAATACGGACAGTTCCCCAGCAACACATTCGCACAGGTGTACAAGGTCTCTACCGAGGGTGGCCGTCCAGAGCTCTTCTCATCGGAGAAGATGGAGAACCCATGCATCAGCAGTGACGGAAAGACAATCATCTATCACGACTGCAAGGGCTACGAGGACAAATGGCGCAAGCACCATACATCATCAATCACCAGGGATATTTGGATGACGAACATCGAGGAAGAGAGAAAGTTCACAAAGCTGACAACCAACAACGGCGAGGACAGGAACCCAGTATGGGCAGCCGACAACGATACATACTACTACCTCAGCGAGCAGGGAGGCAGTGCAAATATCTTCCGTGCATCGGTATCGGGCAAGACCAATAGCAAGCAGGTGTCAAAGCACAGCAAGCACCCTGTACGCTTCCTCTCAATAGCCAAGAACGGCACAATGTGCTATGCCTATGACGGCGACATATACACCATTAAGGATGGCGAGGCAGCCAAGAAGGTGAAGATAAGCATCACTGCCGACATAGCATCGACAGAGCTCAGCAGAGTGTCATACACAAGAGGTGCGACTGCTGTCGCACCGATGCCCGACGGCAAGGAGGTTGCGTTTGTAGTGCGTGGAGACGTATTCGTTACCACAACAGACTATACCACCACACGACGCATTACCGACACCCCCGAACAGGAACGTAACGTAGATGTGAGCCCCGACGGACGCAGCATCGTATATTCGGCTGAGCGCAATGGTGTCTGGGGCATATACATCTCAAAGATTGTGCGCGAAGACGACAAGTACTTCACATATGCGGCCGAGATTAAGGAAGAGCCATTGGTTGTTACAGACAAGGCTTCGTTCCAGCCCAAATTCTCCCCTGACGGCAAGGAGGTCGCTTTCCTTGAGGACCGTACTACCCTGCGCGTGATAGACCTCAAGAGCAAGAAGGTACGTACTGTGCTGCCAGGAAAGTATAACTACTCATACAGCGACGGCGACCAGGATTTCGCATGGTCACCCGATGGAAAGTGGTTCCTTGTGAAATACATAGCCACAGGAGGCTGGAACAACACGGACATTGCACTTGTAAAGGCCGATGGCAGCGAGATACATAACCTTACCGAAAGCGGATATTCCGATGCACAGCCCCGTTGGGTACTCGACGGCAAGGCCATGATATGGAGCTCGGACAGAGCCGGTTACCGTAGCCACGGTAGCTGGGGATCGCACCGCGACATATATATAATGTTCTTCGACGCTGAGGAGTATGACAAGTTCCGCATGAACAAGGAGGAACTTGCAATGTATAACGAGGAGAAGAAACAGGATAAGGAGAAAGCCGACAAGGCAAAGGCCGAAGAGGAGAAGAAGAAAGAGAAGAAGGACGGAAAGGACAAGAAGGAAGGCGACAAAAAGGAGAAAGATGATAAAAAAGAGGAGAAGAAAGCACTCACCTTTGACCTTGCCAACCGTCACGACCGCATCATACGCCTTACCCGTATGTCAGGCGGCATAGGCGATGCAGTACTTACCAGTGACGGCAGCAAGTTGTACTATCAGGCCAACTATAACGGCAGCATGGACCTCTGGGAATATGACACCAAGGAAGGCGGCAACAATGTTGCGGTAAAAAACTTCGGCGGTGGCAAGATGTATCTTGACAAGGACGGCAAGTTCTCATATTCGGTATCAGGCGCTATAAAGAAATTCGAACTTGCATCGAAGAAGGTCACCGACATCAATTTCAATGCCGAATACAACTACCGCCCTCTCGCCGAGAGAGAGTACATCTTCGACCATGTGTGGAGACAGGTCAAGGACAAGTTCTATGTAAAGGACATACACGGTGTAGATTGGGAATACTACGGTAAGGAATACCGCAAATTCCTCCCGCATATTGCAAACAATGTCGATTTCGCAGACCTTCTTTCGGAGTTGCTCGGTGAGCTGAATGCCTCACACACGGGCGCCCGCAGTGGCCTTGGCAGCAACTACAACACAGCAGTACTCGGTGCATTCTACGACGAGAATCATACCGGCGACGGCCTCAAGATAAAGGAGATTCTCAAGAACAGCCCATTGGTGCGCTATAGTTCAAAGATCAAGAACGGCGACATCATAGAAGCCATTGACGGAGAGAAGATTGAGGCAGGAAAGGACTATTACCCAATGCTCGTCAACAAGGCCGGCAAGAAGGTACGTCTCTCAATGTACAGCCCAAAGAGCAAGGAGCGTTGGGAAGAGTGGGTAAAGCCAATAAGCAAAGGAACAGAGAACGAGATGCTCTACAACCGTTGGGTCGAGCGTCGCCGCGAAATGGTCGATTCACTCTCGGGCGGCCGCATAGGCTACATACACATCAAGGAGATGAACAGCAACAGTTTCCGCAAGACCTATTCCGAGTTGCTCGGCAAGTACCGCAATCACGAAGCCATTCTCATTGACACACGCCACAACGGTGGTGGATGGTTGCATGAGGACCTCGCTGTGTTGCTCTCAGGCAAGGAGTACCAGCGTTTCGAGCCACGTGGACAGTACATCGGTAGCGACCCGTTCACACGATGGACAAAGCCTTCGGCTGTACTCATGTGCGAAGACAACTACTCTAACGCACACGGTTTCCCTGCAACATACAAGGCACTGGGATTGGGTAAACTTATCGGTGCACCGGTTCCGGGAACAATGACAGCCGTATGGTGGGAAACACAGATTGACCAGAGCATTGTGTTCGGTGTTCCACAGGTTGCTGTAAAGGACATGAACGGCAATTACCTCGAGAACCAGTTGTTGATGCCGGACATTGAGGTCTACAACACTCCAGAGGACAACATCAGCGGCCGCGACCGCCAGATTGAAGCCGGAGTAAAACACCTGCTTGAAGTCATTGGCAAGAAATAAAAGCAAGATAGATTCCATGCAAAGGAGCGCACCTTTTGAGTGCGCTCCTTTTGTATCAAGGAATAGTTAGGATGACATCCTCCCTAAAAAATTCAATTGGGGTCAACTGCTATATTGTTACCTATCTTTCAGGCTCGTTGTCCACGAACCATGGAATCAGATTTCCACCTCAAGCCCATCGTATGCAAGGTGCACTCCCTGCGGCAAGCATTTCTCTATCTTTGCATGCAAGCCAATATGGTGCATCATATGGGTGAAATAAGTCTCGCGAGGTTTAAGGTAGTCAACAACAGCTAATGCCTCAAGTACAGTCTGGTGTGTCTTATGGGGTTTTGAGAAACGCAGGGCGTTTATTACAATAACA
>JAFYWE010000141.1 GCA_017558165.1 Bacteroidaceae bacterium | reverse complement strand
TTCCGCGTAATCCCTGGTGACTACGTTACTACAGAGGATGGTACTGGTATCGTGCACATTGCGCCTACCTTCGGTGCTGATGATGCCTTCGTTGCAAAGGCTGCTGGTATCCCATCACTCTTCATGATAAACAAGAAGGGCGAGACACGTCCGATGGTTGACTTTACAGGTAAGTTCTGGGCTATCGACGAGCTCGATAAGGAGTTTGTGAAAGAATGTGTTGACGTTGAACTCTATTCACAGTTCGCAGGAGCTTATGTAAAGAACGCTTACGACCCACAGTATACCGTTGACGGCAAGTATGACGAGAAGGCTGCGGCAAAGGCCGAGACTCTCGATATCGCTCTCTGTATGGTAATGAAGCAGGCGGGTGTGGCGTTCAAGATAGAGAAGCATGTCCACAACTACCCACACTGCTGGCGTACTGACAAGCCAGTGCTTTACTATCCGCTTGACAGCTGGTTCGTTCGCGCATCACAGATGAAGGAGCGCATGAGCGAACTCAACAAGACCATCACATGGAAACCTGAGTCTACAGGTACAGGCCGTTTCGGCAAGTGGCTCGAGAACCTCAATGACTGGAACCTCAGCCGTAGCCGTTACTGGGGTACTCCGCTGCCAATCTGGACAAGCGAGGATGGCGAGGCTATCTGCATCGGTTCTGTGGCTGAGCTCTATGACGAGATCGAGAAGGCTGTTGCTGCCGGTGTGATGACAAGCAACCCATATAAGGATAAGGGCTTCGTTCCCGGTGACTACAGCAAGGAGAACTACGACAAGATTGACCTGCACCGTCCATATGTGGATGACATCAAGCTTGTATCTCCAACAGGAAAGGTTATGACACGTGAGCTCGACCTCATTGACGTTTGGTTCGACTCCGGTGCAATGCCATATGCACAGATCCACTATCCATTCGAGAACAAGGAGCTGCTTGACAGCCGTACTGTGTATCCAGCGGACTTCATTGCCGAGGGTGTTGACCAGACACGTGGTTGGTTCTACACACTCCACGCGATTGCGACAATGGTATTCGATACCGTTGCGTTCAAGACAGTAATCTCTAACGGTCTCGTGCTTGACAAGAATGGTGACAAGATGTCAAAGCGTCTTGGCAATGCCGTGGATCCATTCAATACAATCGAGAACTACGGTAGCGACGCACTCCGTTGGTACATGATTACAAACTCGGCTCCATGGGATAACCTCCGCTTCAACGAGGAGGGTGTGAAGGAGGTAATCCGTTCTTTCTTCGGCAAGCTTTACCAGACATACAGCTTCTTTACAATGTATGCCAATGTCGACGGCTTCACATTCGAGGAGCCCGAGGTTCCATTGTGCGAGCGTCCAGAGCTTGACCGTTGGATAATCTCAGAGCTCAACTCTCTTGTGAAGAACGTTAATGCTTGCCTCAACGACTATGAGCCTACAAAGGCCGGTCGTCTCATCCAGGAGTTCGTTATCGACAATGTCAGCAACTGGTTCGTACGTCTCAGCCGTAAGCGTTTCTGGGGCTCTGATATGAGTACCGACAAGCTGTCGGCTTACCAGACACTCTATACCTGCCTTGAGACCGTAGCACGCCTTATGGCTCCTATCGCTCCGTTCTATGCCGACCGTCTGTATCAGGATCTTACATCGGTAACAGGCCGTGGCGATGCAGCTTCGGTTCATCTTGCCAAGTTCCCTGAGTGTGATGAGGCTGCTGTCGACACAGAGCTTGAGTATCGTATGGAGCTTGCACAGCAGATATCATCAATGGTGCTTGCCCTGCGCAAGAAGGAGGCACTCATCGTGCGCCAGCCACTGCAGAAGATTGCAATCCCTGCAGCCGATGAGGTGATGAAGTCACGCATCGAGGCTGTGAAGCAGCTTATCCTTGGTGAGGTCAACGTTAAGGAGCTTGTCTTTGTAGAGGGTGACGGTATCCTTGTGAAGAAAATCAAGTGTAACTTCCGTACCCTCGGTAAGAAGTTCGGAAAGCTCATGAAGAGTGTGAACGCGGCTGTGACAGAGATGTCTCAGGAGCAGATCTCGGCACTTGAGAAGAACGGCTCAATCACATTGCAGGTCGAGGGTACTGATGCTCTCATTGAGCTTGCCGATGTTGAGATCTTCAGCGAGGACGTACCAGGCTGGACTGTTACCAACGAGGGTGCTCTCACTGTAGCGCTTGATGTAGAAGTGACAGATGAGCTCCGCCGCGAGGGTGTTGCACGTGAGATCGTGAAGAAGATCCAGGCATTGCGTAAGGACTGCGGTTTTGACATAACCGACAGAATTGAGGTTACTGTCTCTGCTTCCGAGGCAAGCGATGCTGCTGTAGAGCAGTTCCGTGAGTATATCTGCAATCAGGTTCTTGCCGATTCGCTTGTGGTGAGCGCTATGCTTACAGATGGCGATGAGGTAGAGCTTGACGGTTGTACCATCAAGGTGACTGTAAAGCGCATATAATTAAAGAAAACAACAACAAAACTAACTAACCATAATAATTTTTAGAGATATGTCAGAGAAACTTCGTTATTCAGATGCTGAGTTGGCCGAGTTCCGTGAGGTAATCATGCAGAAGCTTGAGTTGGCAAAGAGAGATTACGACGAGATAATGAGGGCATTGCGCCATGAGGACAGCAATGATGTTGCCGATACATCGCCCACGTATAAGGGGCTTGAGGATGGCAGCGATGCCGCTTACCTTGAGGAGCAGTTGCAGATTGCGAGCCGTCAGGCAAAGTTCATACAGGGTCTTCAGGCAGCGTTGGTACGCATTGAGAACAAGACCTATGGTATTTGCCGCGAGACTGGCAAGCTCATTGCAAAGGAGCGTCTTATGGCCGTTCCACACGCTACCCTCAGCATCGAGGCTAAGAAGAATAGATAAAAGATGGCTTTAGAGAGCAAAAGACGCTATTGGATTGTATTGTCGCTCTTGACGTTCGCAATCGTTGCCGATCAGGTAATAAAGATTGTGGTCAAGACGAGTATGCAGCTTGGCGAGGGCATAATGGTCTTCGGCGAGTGGTTTCAGATAAGGTTCATTGAGAACAACGGTATGGCATTCGGTATGGAACTGTTCGGGAAACTGTTCCTTACCTCATTCCGTATGGTTGCCGTAGGTTTCCTCATCTACTATCTTGCATCGCTGTTGCGCACCGCAAAGAAACCGTTCGGGTATGTCGTGTGCATAGCGATGGTGCTTGCCGGCGCGTTGGGTAATCTTATCGACTGTCTGTTCTATGGTGAGATATTCTCGTCAAGTTACGGGCAGGTCGCAAACTTTGTACCCTGGGGTGAGGGATATGCATCTTTCATGCAAGGGCGTGTGGTGGACATGTTCTACTTCCCGCTCTTTACATGGCC
>JAFYWE010000140.1 GCA_017558165.1 Bacteroidaceae bacterium | reverse complement strand
GTGTGCTGGGAACCTCGAAGATGAGCGGCGGTATATTCAGCGAGGCGCTCTTCGGCGTGGTGAAACTGAAGGTGGGCAGCTGGTTCCGCAAGTATCCGAAGTGTAAAGGACAATAATATTCAGGAATACATTATGAACAACAATACAAATGAGCAATTCGAGAAGGTCCTGGCTGTGTGCCGTGACCTTTTCAGCAAGAAACTGTATGATTACGGTGCGTCGTGGCGCATTATGCGTCCGCAGTCGCTCACCGATCAGATATTCATAAAGGCAAAGCGCATACGCACCCTTGAGACAGGTGCCGTGAACATGGTGGGCGAGGGCATAAACTCCGAGCTTATCGGTATCGTCAACTACGGTATAATAGCGCTTGTGCAGCTTGAACTCGGTTACTCCGACGTGTGTGACATTACCCCCGATGAGGCTATGGCGCTCTATGACCGTAAGGCGAACGACGCGCTGGAGCTGATGAAGAAAAAGAACCACGATTATAATGAGGCGTGGCGCGGAATGCGCACGACATCATATACTGACCTTATCCTCACAAAGATATGGCGTACAAAGCAGATTGAGGAGCTTGACGGCGCCACAATGGTATCCGAGGGTGTCGATGCCAACTATATGGATATGATAAACTACGCGGTCTTCGGGCTAATAAAGAATGGGGTTGCGTAAGAACAGGATATTCACCGTAGTGACCAACCTGTGCCGTTGGGTGCTTGCCCTGGTGCTGGTGGTGTCGGGCTTCGTGAAGGCCGTGGACCCAATAGGCTCCATGTACAAGCTGCAGGAGTATGTCGCGGCTTTCTCCTTGGGGAGTTTCTCCGACGAGATGCTCACGCTTGTTGCCATGTTGCAGGCGGCTTTGGAATTCCTCTTGGGCGTAAGCCTGTTTGTGGGTATTTACCGTAGCTTCGTGACTTGGCTGACACCATTGGTGATGCTGTTCTTCACGGCATTGACGGCGGTGATATATTACAGCGGTAGAATTGTGGACTGCGGATGCTTTGGCGATGCATTGACGCTGAGCAATGGCGAGACTTTTGCAAAGAATTTGATTCTGGCGTTGCTCTCGTTTGTTGTGTTCTTTGGACGAAGGCGTCTTGTTTGGAACGTGAGCTCCAAGTCGCGTTGGATGGTGACGATTTTCATGATATTCTATATCTCGTTGGCAGGACTTGTCAGCCTTTCGCACCTTCCGGTCGTGGACTTTTCGCCTTATGTTGTTGGTGCGGATATGCGTGCATTGACAGAGGGCAGGCCTGGGGTATATGAAATGGTTTGCGTGTATGAGCGTGACGGGGAGTCGTGCGAGATGCCCGGGGGTGAACTGCCTGACAGTTCGTGGAACCGTGTCGCTGAGCGTGCTGTGCTTGTGGAGGAGGCCGTTGCCCCAGTGATAGGTGATTTCGCGATACTTGATTGGGAGGCCGACGTGGATGTTGTGCCGGAGCTTCTTGCCGATAGCGGGTATGTCTGTATTGTCTTGATCGAGGATGTGGGGAAAGCTTCGGTGAGCAGTGTCGATAAGATAAATGACCTTTACGACTACTGTCTTGAAAAGGATATACGGTTCGTGGCGGCAACGGCGTCGGATGACGATGATATTGTGCTGTGGCGTAAAAGGACGGGGGCCGAGTATCCTATCATGTGGATTGAGGAGGGTGTTGCACGCAAGATGATGCGTGCCAATCCGGGAATGCTGCTCATGATGGATGGCAAGGTCGCAGGTAAATGGAATGTTGCTGATTTGCCCGACGTGGAGGTGTATGCCGCCTCTTCGACCGGAATGCCCGATGGGGTGAAGGGGCTTTGGGGGTATATGCGCGGATGGCGTTTCTGGCTTCTGTTGCTGGTGCTTCCATTGTTGTTCGTGAAACTGGTGGACGTGGTGGCATGCCGTGTAAAGGGTGACAGGAAAGCCGGGGGTGATGAGCTGCAGCGACAGCCTGAGGAATAAAATGATGATATTTGACAAAACATATTTAATAACCATTAAATCTATTTTAAAATGAGAAAGAACATTGTAGCCGGTAACTGGAAGATGAACATGAATCTCCAGGAGGGTATCGCTCTTGCAAAGGAGCTCAACGAGGCTTTGACAGCTGACAAGCCAAACTGTGATGTAGTAATCTGCACACCATTCATCCACCTTGCGTCAGTAACTCCTATCGTTGACGAGGCTATCATCGGTGTTGGTGCCGAGAACTGCGCTGATAAGGTATCAGGTGCTTACACAGGTGAGGTTTCTGCATCTATGGTTGCTTCTACAGGTGCAAAGTATGTTATCCTTGGCCACTCTGAGCGCCGTGCTTACTACGGTGAGACTCCAGAGATCCTCAAGGAGAAGGTGCAGCTTGCCCTTGCAAACGGCTTGACTCCAATCTTCTGCATCGGTGAGGTGCTCGAGGAGCGTAACCAGAGTATCCAAAACCAGGTTGTATACGAGCAGTTGGCAGGTTCACTCTATGACCTCTCTGCAGAGGACTTCTCTAAGATCGTTCTCGCTTACGAGCCAGTATGGGCTATCGGTACAGGTCTTGCAGCTACTCCAGAGCAGGCTGAGGAGATCCACGCTTACATCCGCTCTACAATTGCCGAGAAGTATGGCAATGAGGTTGCTGAGAACACATCTATCCTCTACGGTGGTAGCTGCAAGCCAAGCAACGCCAAGGAGCTCTTCGCTAACCCTAACGTAGACGGTGGCCTTATCGGTGGTGCGGCTCTCAAGGTTGCAGACTTCAAGGGTATCATCGACGCGTTCAAGTAATCTATGAAGAGGATATTCCTTTTAATTTCAGTATTGTTCTGCGCTCACTTTGCGGTGGCGCAGAGCAATATTGTAAATGAGATAGAGTCCGGCGGTATTTTCGGCCCAAAGGTCAAGATCAACCAGCCGGCAAAGCTCATGGACCTTATGGGCTCTATGATGACGGTTGACGGTAAGGCTCCGCAGGTCGAGGGTTACCGCGTCATGGTATACTCGGGCAACAATTCACGCCAGGCAAGGGATGAGGCTAACAATATGGCCCAGTTCATGCGTGACAAGTTTCCTGGTGCCGAGGTGTATGTGGTCTTTGAGTCGCCTATCAGGACCTGCCTCTATGGTGATTACACTACACGCGAGGAGGCTGAGGCTGTCATGTACAAGCTCAAGGCCACCAAGAAGTTCAAGGAGATTTCGGTGAAGAAATGCCTTATAAACCTGCCTTATTAATAAAAAAGAAAGAGAATGGATACAGCGGAGAGAGAAAAGAGATTGGAGGGGCTCAGGGAGTGTTGTAGCAAGATGCTGCAGCTGATGGGCGAGGATGTCGGGCGCGAAGGACTCGTGAAGACTCCCGACCGTGTTGCCCGTGCCATCCTTGATACCACTGCGGGTTACTATGAGGATCCCGAGGCTATACTGCGTGGTGCTATGTTCAAGGAGGATTATAGCCAGATGGTCATTGTCAAGGACATAGACTTCTATTCGCTGTGCGAGCACCACATTTTGCCGTTCTTCGGTAAGGTGCATGTGGCGTATATCCCCAATGGATATATTACCGGTCTTAGCAAGATTGCCCGTGTCGTTGAGGTGTTCTCGCGTCGCCTGCAGGTGCAGGAGAGGCTAACTTTGCAAATAAAGGAGTGCATCCAGAAGACGCTCAATCCGCTTGGTGTGATGGTTGTTGTCGAAGCCCAGCACATGTGTATGCAGATGCGTGGCGTGAAGAAACAGAACTCCATTACCACGACCTCCGATTTCTGCGGAGCCTTCAATCAGGCAAAGACCCGCGAGGAGTTCATGAATCTGTTGCGTGACAGATGATTGTCATTGTCGTTTTTTTGTCATTCTGAGCGTTAGCGAAGAATCTCAATTCCACATGAGCGTTAGCCACATGAAAATAAGGCAGGTTGCCCCGAAAGGAGCAACCTGTTTCTTTTATATCTATATGTATGTGCGTGTATACGCGCGCGTGTGCGAGAGTCAAGGTGAAAACTGAAAGGTTAAAGCTGAAAATGGAAATGTGAAAGCTTGCTTTTGGCTTTAGCTCCTGCCGGCGTCTACCTTCGGCTCGTGACCCGCACGGCATAAACTCCGTCTATGCTACGTGCGGTCTATCAC
>JAFYWE010000139.1 GCA_017558165.1 Bacteroidaceae bacterium | reverse complement strand
TTATAGAGCAAAAATAGGGTGTTTTATTATTTTTTGTAGGGCGCGTAGCGGGCTACGTAACCGGGAAAAAGAAGAAAACAGACATTTTTGAATATAAAAAACAACGAAACAGCGACTTATAGTATAAGAAAAACTTTTTTAGAAATTTAAACAGCTTCTAAACTAACTCACTATAATTCATGAAAAGAACATTTTCTCTCTTGAGTGCAGTGCTTGCATTGCTTCTCCCTGCGCAGCAGGTTGTTGCCCAGGAACTGAAACCTACCGTTGACAATGTCACGGTATACCGTATCGAGAATGTCGCAAACGGAAAATTCCTCTCCAATGGCGACAATGTCGATAACGACGCGCGTATAATCTTTGCCAATGACAACGCGGCAAGTGCCGGACAGGAGTGGGCCATGTACCCGACCGAGGTTGACGGTGTCTTCTCCTTCGTGAACCCTACATCGGGTAAGGCGCTTGACATGGCACCGGGTGTGGGTCACCCTGTGCAGTGGAACTATGAGCCGGCGAACCCTAACCAGCGTTTCAAGATCGTAGCTCCGGGCGATGGCTACAACCGTATGGCAAATTCATCTAACCCATATGAGTACCTTGCGTTGTCAAGTGACGGATATCCCATGATGCTCACCGAATATCCGGCTGAGAATATCCTCTACTTCTTCCACAATACCGGCAAGCAGTTCTCTCAGGCCAATGTATACGCGGGCAAGAGCTATGTCATAAGCAATGTGGCTACAAAGAAGGTGATGACAGCTCCTGCGGGCGGTGAGCTTGCGGCTCTTATTGAGATGAAGGAGTATGTCGAGGGTGATGATACCCAGACATGGAGAATCTCCAACGGTAAGACCGGTATCGTGCTTACATCCAACAGCTGTAACCTCTCAATGGATATGTATCTCCAGGGTAACAAGACCCCGCTGGTATATACTACCGAGACTCAGAACGAGAACCAGAATGTTACCCTTGAGGATGCCGGTGACGGATATTTCTATCTTACAGGTACATATAACGGTACAAAGTACTACTTGAAGGTAAGTAGCGGCAGGCTCATTGCCTCTACCGCCAAGAGTGGCGACAGCAGCAAGTTCTTCTTTACCATGGCTGCCGGCCCAAAGGGCAACTATTGGGAGGACCAGTATATGTATGAGGAGAACAAGGAGGCCGTGCATGCCACATATATCCCATATTCCTCTACCGATGCGATGAAGTCCGACGTGAACTACGACAAGGCTTGGCTCACACCTGAGAAGGCCGACTATCTGTCGCTCAACGGTACTTGGAAGTTCAACCTTGTTCCCGAGCCATCGGCACGTCCGGGCGAGGAGGACTTCTGGGGCGATAATGTCGATGTCACAGCATGGGACAATATCGATGTTCCGTCATGCTGGGAGATGAAGGGCTATGACCTTCCGCTCTATGTGAATGTGGAGTATGCGTTCCTTAACAATCCTCCATATATCAAGAATAAGGTCGATGGTGTGGGGGACAACCCTGTAGGTTCATACCGCCGTACATTCGACCTGCCTGCAGGTTGGGATGCAAAGACCGTGTTCCTGCATTTCGACGGTCTTTACAGCGCAGCGTTCGTGTGGGTGAACGGCCAGTATGTGGGCTACACACAGGGCGGCAACAATGACCATGAGTTCGATGTCAGCGCATATGTACGTACCGGCGAGAACAACATCTGCGTGCAGGTGTTCCGCTGGAGCGACGCATCGTACCTCGAGGGTCAGGATATGTTCCACATGAGCGGTCTGCACCGCGATGTATATCTCTACGCTACACCTAAGACCTTTGTACGCGACCATTACATTACAAGTACGCTCAACAGCAACTACAATGGCGGCAGCATGAACGTTGCCCTTGAGGTTGACAACCGTACAGGTGTCGCTGCAAGCAAGGCCATTGAGGTTGAGCTTATAGCTCCCGATGGTGCTGTGGTTGCCACAAAGGGTGCAAACGTGGAGTTTGCCGATGGTGCGACAATCGCGAACTGCAATGTCCTGTTCGACGGTCTTACCTCGCTCTTGCCATGGACAGCCGAGACTCCTGACCTCTACACTGTTGTCGTGCGCCAGAAGGATGCATCGGGCAAGGAGGAGATGGTCTTCTCTACAAAATACGGTTTCCGACACATCGAGATCAAGAACGGCGTTGTCCTCATCAACGGCCAGCGTGTATATTTCAAGGGTGTGAACACACAGGATACCCATCCTCTCTATGGCCGTACAATGGATATTGCCACAATGATAAAGGATGTAGAGCTCATGAAGCAGGCCAATGTGAACCTCGTGCGCACCAGCCACTATCCACGTGCTGCCAAGATGTATGCGATGTTCGACTACTACGGTCTCTACTGTATGGACGAGGCCGATGTGGAGTGTCACAAGAGCTGGACCGACAAGAAGGACAACAGCATCTCAAGCGACGCATCATGGCAGGGCCAGTATGTCGACCGCACCGTGCGTATGGTAGTACGCGACCGCAACCACCCTTCAGTGGTGTTCTGGTCACTCGGTAACGAGTCGGGTATCGGTGTCAACTTCGACGTGACATACGCCGCGACCAAGGCACTCGATTCACGTCCTGTACACTACGAGGGCTACTCTAATGTTAATTCGGCAAAGAATACCGATATGGATTCAAAGATGTACCCTGACCTCTCGTACACACGCAGCCATTGTAACAGCAGTATCGGCGGCGAGCCTTTCTTCCTTTGCGAGTATGCCCACGCAATGGGTAACGCGGTAGGTAACCTCCAGGATTACTGGGATATCATCGAGGGCAGCAAGTACGGTATCGGCGGTTGCATATGGGACTGGGTAGACCAAGGTATCTATGACCCGCAGGCAATAAAGAAGGGCGAGCTCGAGAAGAACGGCTTCCCACATTATACATCGGGCTACGACTATCCAGGTCCTCACCAGGGTAACTTCCTGAATAACGGTGTGATTACAGCCGACCGTGCATGGACAGCCAAGCTGGCCGAGGTTAAGAAGGTGTACCAGTACGTGAAGTTCACATATAGCAACGGTACACTCAGCATAAAGAACAAGTATAACTTCACCGACCTCAATGCCTTTGCATTGCGTTACACCGTGCTCTGCGACGGTTCGGCAGTAGAGACCTCTACAATAGAGATTCCATCTGCAGCTCCAGGAGCGACAGCGAAAGTGGCTCTCAATCTTGCGACCTCATTGGACAGTGGCAAGGAGTACACCCTCAATGTAGAGCTCTTGCAGAAGGATGCAGAGATATGGTGCGAGGCCGGTTACCCTATCGCGGCTGAGCAGTTCATCCTGCAGGCACGTCCTGCACTCGCAACCGTGAGCCCAACGGGTGACGATGCCCTCACACTATCAAAGAGTGGCGGTTATACAGTCAAGAACAGTGTAATAAGCTTTGTGCTTGACCAGAACGGCTTCGTGAAGGAGTGGGTTGCAAACGGAGTCCAGGTATTGGAGCCGGGTAAGTTCCCTGTGTACAGCAACATCCGCTGGATTGAGAACGAGAGCCCATACGGCAACCACTCGTTCGGCGACACCAGTGCAAACATCAATTCGGCATCGGTGACAACCTCTCTTGCAAGCGACGGCAGCAAGTGTACACTCAAGGTGAGCGCATCACACAGCAAGTGCCCATACGTAATCACATATACCGTATATGCGAACGGAGTGGTGGACATGAAGGTCGACTACACCCCTAATACAAACAGCCTGCGCCGTGTGGGTCTTGACATGATATTCCCTGCCGGCTATGAGAACGTGGAGTATTACGCAAAGGGTCCTTGGGAGAACTATGTGGACCGTCAGACAGGCTCGTTCCTCGGACGTTATACCACAACCGTTGACGATATGTTCGAGATGTATGCCCATCCGCAGTCACACGGTAACCGTCTCGACTTGCGCGACCTCACTCTCGTGAACCCAAGCAACGGCAACACAATCAAGGTAGAGACAAGCGGTCAGGTATCATTCTCGCTCTCGCACTACAACCAGAAGCAGTACCTCACTCCAGAGCTCCATCCATGGGATCTTGAGAAGAGCGACGTTGTATATGCTACCTTCGACTACATGCAGCGCGGTTTGGGTAACGGAAGCTGTGGCCCAGGTACAGAGTCTCAGTACTACTGTCCTACATCAAAGGTGTCACACACCTTGCGCATCAGTACCGTTAATGGTAACGATACAGGTATCGGTAACACAGGTGTCGATGCCGGCAAGGTAGAGTATGATGCCGAGTCACAGACATTGCGTTGTGTAGGCCTGGCCGACGGCGCCGAGATTGCTGTAGTTAACATCGGTGGCGTTCAGTTAGGTAAGGCAGTAGCCTTGGACGGTGAGGCAGTGGTGTCACTCGCTGGCCATCCAAAGGCACCATACATGGCGGTGATGAAGAGCAACGGCCAGGTGCGCTCACACCGTTTCATAAAGTGGTAAAATAAATGAATGTATAATCACAGGCAGGTTCTATCGATCGACAATGGTTTGTAGAACCTGCCTTTATTGATATTGAAATGGAGAAAAAGGCTACAATTATACGTAAGGCGGTGCGTGAGGATGCCACCCTCATCCTTGAGTTCATCAAGGGCATAGCAAAGTACGAGAAGATGGAGAACGAGGTTGAGGCAACCGTTGAACTTCTTGAGGAACAACTGTTCGACAAAGGCCGCGCCGAGGTAATCTTTGCCATGGAGGATGGCAAGGAGGTGGGCTTCGCGCTCTTTTTCCACAATTTTTCTACATTCGTGGGACGTGCCGGTCTATACCTTGAGGACCTGTATGTTTATCCTGAGTACCGTGGACGTGGTCACGGCAAGGCGCTGTTCCATGAACTTGTGAGGATTGCCCATGAGCGCCGTTGTGGCAGGATGGAGTGGGTGTGCCTCAACTGGAACAAGCCGAGCATAGATTTCTACCGCTCAATGGGCGCTGTGCCGCTCGATGAGTGGACAACGTACAGGCTCACCGAGGATGCCCTCGCAAAGTTGCTGTGATGTTTGTTGCTGGATAAAACACTACGGGCAGGAATCCATAAAGGAATTCCTGCCCGTAGTCTGCTGTTCTGATATCGTTTTAGAAGTTGTTTAAATTTATGTCCTTGAAATTTTTATAGAACTTTTTTAGAGTGTTTTTTTATTTTTCAAAGGCGCATAGCGGGCTATGTAACTGCGAAAAAGGGAAAAACAGGCAACAAAGCCACGAGTAAGCGAGAGC
>JAFYWE010000001.1 GCA_017558165.1 Bacteroidaceae bacterium | reverse complement strand
GGGCCTCAAATGGAAATCGTAATAGAAAGTACTGTGGTCTATCATCCTGAAATGCTCCTTGCCATTAGGTGTGTTATCAAATGACACGTTCACAAAACAGCTGTCCTCCGTGGCAACGGTGTTTATCAACGAGTTCTCGAAACGGTAGTTTATGCAATCGGGCACAGTATCACCAAGGGTCGTAAGATAACCCATGACCTCATCAGCACGCGAACCGGATATCACACAGTTGGCAAACAAAGCCCCACGCAAAGGAGCCGGAGCGCCTTCATGGCTGTTATGCAGTGCCAACGCCACATCGCGCTGTTCCCATATGTAGAAATTCGCGATGGTGCAGTGTACGAACGACACGTCACCACCCACAACCTTCACGCAGTTACCCTTTGCATTGGCTATGAGCGAATTGTTTACCGAAGCACGCGACATATTCAGTTCAAGCGCATTACCCTTGAAGTTACACAGCTTTGACGACTCTATCGATATACGTTGTACGGTTGTATCACCGGCCTCAACGATTACTCCATGGTTAGCGCTGTGGATATCGCAATGCGACAACACGTTACCGTTGCTTGTAGAGGTGAACACCACACCGCCCCACTGCCCCGGTACACGGTCATAAGGCAGATATGAGAACATATTGTCGGTCCTGTCACCACGCATCACAACCGGTTGCGCAAGTGTACCGCGCGCCTCAAGAGAACCCTCGACACGCATGAAAGCCTTGTCGTGGAAATACAACGTAGTACCCTTATCAACCGCGAGTGTGGCATCGGGGGCAACCACAAGGCTGTCATACACCACATAATGCCCCGCTGTCAGTTGGCGGTCTGCATCTATTACCTCACCACGCAGGAACGTCACGTCACGGCCATAGGCCAACAACGTCACCTGCTGCTGCACTCCGCTCTCAAGGGTAAACACAAGCGAATCCTTCACCATGAGCGGAACATCGGCGCCATTGCGCTCGAGTTCCACTGCGGCATACAGGAATATACTATCCTTCGCTCTTATCTCAAGGTCATTCATCACCGCCCCGTACTGCCCGTCGACAAGCACGCTGAAGCCGGAATCGCCACCGCTGCCCAGCCTCACACTGCTTATGCGCAATGCACTGCTGTTGCGGTTACGCACCACAATGCCGGCCGTGGGCGAGCCCACGGTGGTGAAGAGCGTGTCAAAGGCTATGGTATCCTTTGAGAACTCGAGCCTGAATGAGGGGTTTACAGAAAAATCGGTATCCTCGCTGCAGGCAGCGAGGAGTACCGATACTATAGCTATTGTTACATGCAGTAATCTCTTCATCGTAATATCCGTTTATCCATTAACGATGAAATGGCTGTTTTATTACACGACACGATTACTTTGCAGGAGCATTCTCCAAAAGGAGCAGGAGATGACGCCACCAGCGCTCGGTTGAAGCAATGTGAAGACGCTCGTCGGGTGAGTGGACGCCACGCATTGTGGGACCGAAAGATATCATATCAAGATGTGGAGCCTTCTCAAGGAAAAGACCACACTCCAGGCCGGCGTGGATTGCCTTTATCTTTGCATCCTCACCAAAGAGCTGCTTGTATGTATCGCAAGCCACCTTCAGGATCTCCGATTTCATATTTGGTTTCCAGCCAGGGTAGTGTCCCTTTGTGATTACGTTTGCACCGCCGAGCTCGAACGCCGCGCGCACTACAGAAGAGACATTATCCCTTGCCGACTCTATTGAACTGCGCTGGCTTGTTGTCACCAACAGAGTGTTGTCACCTGTGCGCTTTACCGACGCAAGGTTGCTTGATGTCTCTACGAGACCCGGAACATCCTGGCTCATCGCGAACACACCGTTGAACACCGAGTGCAGTGAGCGGAGAAGGTTCTTTGTAACGGCAGGGTCAATGACACGCTTGATTGGGTCAGTGCTCTGCAGTGTAAACTTCATGTTAGGCTCTGTAGCGCTGAACTCATCCTGAACCTGGGCAGCGAAGATGTTGAAATCTACACGTACAGACTCCTTGTCGGCGCTCGGTACGGCAAAGATTGCCGAAGCATCGCGTGGGATTGCATTATGGAGGCTACCGCCGCTTATTTCGCAGAGATAGAACTCATACTTCTCGGCAACGCTCAAGAGGAAACGGCTCAACAACTTGTTGGCATTGGCACGACCCTTGCTGATGTCATCGCCGGAGTGTCCGCCTGTAAGGCTGTTGATATCAACCTTCATGTAGAACATATCGCCCGAGATATTTGTCCAGATGTGCTTGAACTCGGCATAGTTACATACGCCACCCGCGCAACCGATGAAGATCTCGCCCTCATCCTCCGAGTCGAGGTTGATGAGGATATCGCCCTGCAGGAGCTCTGGAGAGAGAGCCTCGGCACCGGTAAGACCGGTCTCCTCATCAATGGTGAAGAGGCAATTGACAGGACCATGCTTGAGCTCTTTGTCGGCAAGCACCGCCATAGCAGCGGCTACGCCTATACCGTTATCGGCACCAAGTGTCGTACCCTGAGCCTTGAGCCACTCGCCATCGACATAAGGCTTGATGGGATCCTTCTTGAAATCATGGTCAAGATCGGGGCGCTTGTCGCATACCATATCCATATGGCTCTGCAGGATAACGGTCTTGCGGTCCTCGTAACCCGGATAAGCAGGTTTCTTGACGAGCACGTTACCCACACTGTCGGCAATTGTCTCATAACCCAGCTCCTTACCGAAATTCTGGAGAAATGCCGAGATCTCGGCCTCGTTCTTTGAACCGTGAGGAATCTTGCATATCTGCAAGAAAAAATCGAACACAGCCTGAGGCTGCAAATGCAAATTTTCCATCTTTTATTTGTTTAAATTTGTTAATTATCTTATTGAATTCTAAAAATTTATTAATTAGCCAAAATCACCGCCGATTTTTACTTTTTTTACGAAAACATATACGACTCAAAGAGGACAAAAAGGCTATCTTTGCAGTCAAATTCAACCGGGCACCCCTTGGCATGCAGGCAAACTGAAAAAATCCGGCAACCGCCATCCCCCAAAGGATTTATTTAAATACAAATATAGTTGAAATGTTCAAGACTTTACTATTTGCACTGTTAATAATTGCAATAAGTTTCGCACTGCTTGCAATAACCATAATAATAAAGAAGAACGGCAGGTTCCCAAACACACACGTAGGCGGCAGCAAGGCAATGCGCAAGAGAGGCATCAAATGCGTGCAGTCACAGGACAAGGACGCCCGCAGGGAGAACCCCATGAGAGTAAGCGAGTCGTCAAAGCGTTGACAGTACAGCCCTCACAATAAAGCACACACTACAAACATAAGAACATATGAGAAACATAAAACCACTATTTGAGTCAATCCTTACGGTAGCGTGTATCATACTCTTCACGCAATGCGCCAAGAATACCGAAATCCAGGCAGAAGCACACGGCAAGTGCACCTTAAGCCTCGATTCAATCAGGGGAATCAGAATTGCATACGTCAACCTCGATACCGTAATGTACCGCTACGAATTCGCCCTTGACATAAACAAGGAGATAATAAGCAAGGAGACAAGAATCAACAACACCCTTGACAGCAAGCGCAAGAGACTTGAAGAGGAAGTAGCCGAGTTCGAGTACAAATGCAACGCCAAACTGCTTGCGAACGAGGAGCAGTTCATTGAGGAGCGTGACAAGATATTGAAGAAGGAGCAGGAGTACATAAACCTTCGCGAGGAGCTTTACATGCAGCTCGAGAGCGAGAACATGGCAAGGAGCAAGGAGTTGCGCGACTCAATCAACAACTACATCCTTGAGCACAACAAAGTAAAGGGTTACGATTTCATCCTCACCAAGATTGGCGATAACATCCTTTATGCAAACAGCGCATTCGACATCACAAACGAGATTTTGAAAGGCCTCAACAAGCGCTATAAAAAGAAATAAAAACAACGGAATACAGATACAGAAGCCCTGCATGCGACGCATGCAGGGCTTCTGTCGTATCATCTTTGGTAATTTGACATACCACTGGTAACGAGGAGATTATTTGTTGCTTTATCTCCTCACCGTTGCACGGAGCTCCTCTTGATTACAAACAAGAGGAGCACT
>JAFYWE010000138.1 GCA_017558165.1 Bacteroidaceae bacterium | reverse complement strand
CAGAATCGCTCTCTACCACCAGCTCAAGGATATTGAGAAGCTTGCGCGCATCGCCACCACTGTAACGCATGATGGCCGCAGTCTCGCGCAGTTCCACACCACGCTCTTTCAGGATATTGTCAGTTGTTACCGCATAGTTCAACAACTGCATCAAATCGTTTTGTTCAAGCGACTTGAGCACATATAGCTGGCAACGCGACAGCAACGGACGGATGACCTCGAAAGAAGGGTTCTCGGTTGTCGCGCCAATGAGTGTGACGGTACCCGTCTCCACTGCGCTCAAGAGAGAATCCTGTTGTGACTTGCTGAAGCGATGGATCTCATCGATGAAAAGTATTGCACCGCCACGGGAAAACAATGGAGAGTTCCTCGCCTTCTCAATGACCTCGCGCACCTCCTTCACGCCTGCCGACACCGCATTGAGCGTGTAGAACGGACGGTTGAGCGTATTGGCTATGATGCGGGCAATGGTTGTCTTGCCTGTTCCCGGAGGACCCCACATTATAAACGAAAGAATCCTGCCGGAGTCTATCATACGACGCAGGACAGCCCCCTCGCCGACGAGGTGCTGTTGACCGACATAATTATCGAAAGACGTGGGACGCAAGCGTTCCGCCAATGGTTGTGCCATACAATCAGTCTATAATAAAAGATGGCGCGCACGAATGCGCGCCATCGTATTGTTTACATTCAATTTGCTTATTAGCTCAAGCCAACAATCTCACCGTTGATGAAGTCGATGTGGTTAGCCTGAGGATCCTTTGGCAAGCCAGGCATACGGATGATGTCACCGGCAATGGCAACGATCATCTCGGCACCGGCATTGAGCACCACGTCACGGATCTGCAGGTTGAAGCCCTTAACAGCACCATACTGCTTGGCATCGGCGCTGAAAGAGAACTGTGTCTTTGCGATACATACAGGGCAGTTTGCAAGACCATACTTCTCGGCGAGCTTGATGCGGTCGAGTGCAGGCTTCGCGAATGTAACTGAAGCCGCACCGTAGATATTCTTTGCAACCTTCTCGATCTTAGTCTGGATGCTGTCGTCATCGCTGTATGTGAACTCGAGCTTCTTTGAAGGATTGTTCTCTATGGTATCTACAACAATCTGAGCCATCTCAACGGCACCCTCGCCACCCTGTGCAAAGGCGTTGTTGATAACGAATGGCAAGCCGAGCTCCTGCTCGCAGTGCGCACGCAACAACGCCATCTCCTCATCAGTATCTGTAGCGAATCGGTTGAACACCACAACAACAGACTGACCGAAAGAACGGAGGTTGGCAACGTGACGGTCAAGGTTTGCAAGACCATTGCGCAAGCCCTCCATATCGGGCTCCTTGATCTTGTCAAGCTCCACGCCACCGTGCATCTTCAAGCCCTGGGCTGTAGCTACGATAACTGTTGCATCGGGCTGAAGACCGCTCTTGCGGCAAAGGATGTTGTAGAACTTCTCGGCACCGAGGTCTGCACCGAAGCCTGCCTCTGTAATGGTATACTCACTATGAGCGAGTGCCATCTTGGTCGCGAGCTGCGAGTTACATCCGTGAGCGATGTTCGCGAAAGGACCACCATGGATAATTGCAGGGGTGTTCTCTGTTGTCTGTATAAGGTTAGGCTGGATAGCATCCTTCAACAACACTACGATAGAACCTGCGATACCGAGATCTTTCACGGTGAAAGGCTCACCTGCATATGTGTAACCGAGCATGATGTTCTCGATGCGGCGACGGAGATCGGCCTCATCACTTGCAAGGCACAGAATAGCCATGAGCTCAGATGCAGGAGTGATATCGAAACCGGCCTGCTCTACAAGACCGTTGGTCGCAGGGCCCACGCCTGTAATGATTGAACGGAGTGAACGGTCGTTCACGTCAAGGACGCGACGCCACAGAATCTCCTTGAGACCGAAACCATCCTTTGCATGCTGATAGAGATAGTTGTCAAGCAACGCAGAAATCATATTATGAGCAGATGTAATCGCGTGGAAGTCACCGGTAAAATGGAGGTTGATCTTCTCCATAGGGAGCACCTGTGCATAACCACCGCCAGCAGCACCACCCTTCATACCGAAACAGGGGCCGAGAGATGGCTCACGCAATGCAACTACTGCCTTCTTGCCGATCTTGTTGAGACCGAGCGCGAGACCGATTGAAACGGTTGTCTTACCGATACCCGCCTTTGTAGCTGTGATGGCTGTAACAAGGATAAGCTTACCTTTCTGCTCACCAATGAGGTTCAAAGGCAACTTTGCAATGTACTTTCCGTAATGTTCGAGATCATTGGCATCGATACCTATCTGGGCAGCCACGTTCTCAATGCGCTCAAGTTTGGTCTCCTGAGCAATCTGGATGTCACTCTTCATAATTCTTATAATTATTTATTTTATATTCTGAATAATGATGCGAAGGTAGTAAAAAAAAGTTGAAAAACGCAGTCCCTGCGGGATATTTGCCACCACGATGACAAAAAGAGACGGAAAAGAGGAACCATTACCGCACGAAATCGGCAAGGGCACGTTCCAAAGCCTGATGTTCCTTGACAAAGACAGCAAGCAGTTCGTTGCATTTATTGCAGAACTCCGCATAATCAAACGAAGAGAGATATCGCTCAATCTCATCGGAGAGACCCTCACCGCCATCGGTAACGACGCCAAGGCCATACTCCTTTACATAAGCAGCCTGCACAGAACCCTCTGTCACTATCACAGGCTTCTTGTGGATAAGAGCCAGATAGAAACGGTTGGACATGATTGCCGAGTGCACCACATCATTGGGGAAGAAAATGTTTATGAAATCGCACGCACCGACAATCATTGCCTCATCCTTCTTTTCGTAGAAGCCCGAGAACTCCACGTTATCAAGGCCGTTTGCACGGGCATAGCTTTCCAAAGCAAGTGCGGCATCACCACGCCCCACGAATTTCAGACGATAGCCCGAATCGCCGCCAAGTGCTTGAACAATCCTTACATTAGAATCATAGTTGCGTATATATCCTATTGTCAGCACATCAATAACAGAACCAGCTTTCCACAAAGGCAAACTATCCTTTAAAGCACTGCAAGCCACATTGTAATCAAAATTATGCGAGACAAGATAGCTGTACTCACGGGGGAGATGCTCCCTAAAACCTGGCGATGAAATTACGTTACAGAAACCATCCTTTAGAACCTTTGAATAGACCCCACCGAGCAGCAGATGCTGTTCAACAGAGATGTCGCGATAATCAATCACATAATGCCCTTTGTACCTCTTACGCAAGATACCGGAGAGCAATATCGCAAGATGGGGACCGGAAACGACAAGTCTGTCATAGCCGTTCTCCGATATTGTTTTCTTGAGAAAATCGGCATACCGCAAATAATGCCATGCCTTCACAATGGGATTATCAAGGTTCGCCTTGCCCGAGCTGTACCTGATTGGGGCTGAGGCATCACTGCCATCCCTGTCCCAGAGAATGACATCATAGGAGCACCCCAACTTATCGAAGATTCTTCTATAAGTATTCACATAGGGGCATACCCACTGATTTCCCAATATGATTATCGCAGCCTTCATCGGTTCAAAAAAAGTCTCTCAAGAGCGAAGATAGCCATAAAATCGGAATAATCGGGAGAAAAACGTGGTTTTTACGGATTTATTCGCTAAATTCGCAAGTTATTAGATAAATACGAATAAAAAACACTATACAGCGATGACTGCAACAAACGAAACCGAAAAGAATGAGAAGAGAAGCATGAGCTTCATCGAGCAGATTATTGTAAGTGACCTTGAAAAGGGCAAGAACGGCGCAAAGGTACAGACCCGTTTCCCGCCCGAACCTAACGGATACCTGCACATCGGCCACGCAAAAGCCATTGCCATCGATTTCGGAATGGCACAGAAATATAATGGTGTCTGCAACCTGCGTTTCGACGACACCAACCCACAGAAAGAGGACATGGAATTCGTACGCGCCATTGAGGAGGATATCAAATGGCTCGGCTTCGAATGGGGCAAGGTATGCTATGCCAGCGACTATTTCCAGGAGCTGTGGGACTTTGCCGAGTGGTGTATTATGACAGACCGCGCATATGTAGACGAGCAGACATCAGAGGAGATTGCCCGCCAGAAAGGCACACCAACCGAGCCAGGACAGAACAGCCCTCACCGTGACCGTCCGGCCGAAGAGAGCCTGCGCCTTTTCCGCGAAATGAACAGCGGCAACGTTGAGCCAGGAAAGATGATTCTCCGTGCCAAGATAGACATGGCCAGCCCCAACATGCATTTCCGCGACCCGATCATGTACCGTGTACTCAACATGCCACACTGGCGCACAGGCGACAAATGGAATGCATATCCGATGTACGATTTCACCCACGGACAAAGCGACTACCTTGAGGGCGTGACACACTCACTCTGTACACTTGAGTTCGTGCCTCACCGCGACCTCTACGACCTGTTCGTCACATGGATGAAGGAGTGGAAGGGCGATGAAGGCGATATCCAGGACAACCGCCCTAACCAGTACGAGTTCAACAAACTGAACCTCAACTACACACTCATGAGCAAGCGCAACCTGCTCATCCTCACAAAGGAGGGAGTGGTAAACGGTTGGGACGACCCCCGCATGCCTACAATCTGCGGTATCCGCCGTCGCGGCTACAGCCCACAGGCAATACTCAATTTCATTGACAAGATCGGATATACCACATTCGATGCCCTCAATGACATCAAGCTGATGGAAGCCGCATGCCGTGAGGACCTGAATGCACGCGCCTTGCGAGTAAGTGCTGTTGTAGACCCCGTACGTCTTGTCATCGATAACTACCCCGAGGGAATGGTCGAGGAAATGCCGGCAATCAACAACCCCGAGGATGAGAATTCCGACTCACACATCATACGCTTTTCACGCGAACTCTACATCGAGCGAGAGGACTTCATGGAAGATGGAGGAAAGAAATTCCTGCGTCTGGGCCCCGGCAAGGAGGTACGCCTGAAGAACGCATACATCATCAAGTGCGACGAGGACCCAGCCAAGTGCATTGAGAAAGACGAGAACGGCAACATCACATGCATTCATGCAACATACGACCCGGACAGCAAAAGCGGTATGCCTGGAGCCGACCGCCGTATCAAGGGCAAGACACTCCACTGGGTAAGCTGCGCCCACAGCGTACCTTGCGAAGTACGCGACTACAGTTGCCTGTGGACATGCGAGAACCCACGAGATGCCATCAAGCAGTACGAGAACGAGAACGGTGTGAGAGGCATTGACGCCATGCGTCCATTCCTGAACCCTGATTCACTGCGCATCAACAACAACGCGTACATTGAAGAATGGGCTGCAGACCTGCCACACCTTAGCCATCTCCAGTTCCAGCGCATCGGCTACTTCAACGTAGACCCGGACAGCAAGCCCGGCAAGCCCGTGTTCAACCGCACCGTATCGCTTAAAGGCAAGTAAGAAACACATGATGCCCGCGCATGGGCATCATGAAACAGAGCAACAATGAACTACGAAAAAGGATTTTTTGAGACACCGGAATTCCGCGAGCTCCTGAAGAAGTATGAACATGCACGGGCAATGAACGTGTTCCCATACTTCGGGATAGAGGAGCTGGTGGACCTGCTCTCATATTACCTTTTCATGGACCGGTGCGACAGCGCCGAGGAAGTCCTTACTGTAGCAAGGACGCTCCACCCTACTGCACAGGAGAACGCGAAGATGGAAATCAAGCTACTGCTAAGCAAAGGCGAGGCAAGCAGGGCGCTTGAGATATTCACGGGCATAAAGTACACCGGCGATGACGAGACGAGGATTCTGCACGCCGAAATACTGCTTGCCCTGAAGGATTTCAAGAAAGCACGCGAGATAGCCATAGAGATAATCCGCAAGAACCTCCCCGGAACAGACAACCTGTACGAGGCACTCGAGATCCTGCTCGACTGCGGATTCGCCGTCGACGCGCTCCTCATATGCGAGGAAGCTCTCAAGCACTCACCCAGGAACCGCGGGTTGCTCGAGGTCAAGGCCGAGTGCTACATCGAGCTGCAGATGACCTCACAGGCCATAGGCATATATAACACACTGCTCGACGAGGACCCGTACTCGACATTCTACTGGGAGCAGCTGGGGCATATCTATTACATGATACACAGGTATGGCAAGGCACTCGAATGTTTCGAATACGAGAGCACAATCAATGACGAGATAGAGTACGCCCGCATGATGCAGGCCTACTGCTACTATTTCGTGGGAGACTACGCAAAGGCAAGGGAAACGTTCGGATGGTTCAGCAAAAAGTACCCGATGTCGGTAATGCCACAGTTCTACACAGCACTGTCATACTACAACGAGGGCGAACGGCAGAAAGCACTGGACTGTTTCAAGGCCATCATAGACATAGCACCCGAAGGTACCATTGAGATGATGCTTGCAAGAATAAATAAGGCCATCATCCTTGACGAAATGGGCGAGCACGGACGTGCCGAAGAGGCAATATCCATTGCCATAATGATGCACCCTGACAACATGAAACAGCTGTTGTTGCATGACACTCACCTCTACGAACTGCATGACAAGGAGAATCTCACCTTTGACGAGATGAGCATTCTTGAGCAGAAGGAGTGGAGCCTGGAAGAAGAGATGTACCAGTGGGGAACACACCTTGTAGAACACAACCACCTGAGACTTGCCTTGAGAGCATTCCAGTACATCCACCCTTTCAGCCAGGACACAACAGATATCGACGCACACATAGCATATATCCTATGGAAAACAGGAGATGAGGATAAGATTGCCCCGGCAGTAGAGAAGGCTCTTGACGGCAAGTCCGATCTCCTTTTCAAACTGTTCGGGCTTCCCTACAACGCGAACATCACACCACAGGAGTTCATTGACGCGATAATAGCAAAATGAAAGAAGACCTCTGAAACACCACGGTTCAGAGGTCTTCTCTTATATTTGCACCACACAAAGGGTCAGTCGGCTATATCCTTTATGCGGTTCTCCTCGCCCATACGGCACACAAGAAGATTATTGTCTTTCTCGGCAATCACGCAGTTATCCATTCCAATGACAACCACACGTTTCATACCCTGAGTGCTGACAAGGCAGTTACGTGTCTCGGCAAAACGGACATCACCACCTATCGCCACATTACCGTTAAGGTCGCGTTGCAGGTTGTCGTGAAGCGAAATCCATGTCCCGAGGTCACTCCATCCAAAATTCGCAGGAAACACAAATATCTCATCGGCACGTTCCATTATTGCATAATCTACCGATATGTTGCGGCATTCAGGAAAGCGCTCATTTACACGCTCCTGTTCTTCGGGAGTGAAGAAATAAGGAGTAAGTGACTCGAATATAGATGCTATGGGCGACTGGTACACACGGAATGCATTCACGATAGTCGACACGTTCCAGATGAATATGCCTGCATTCCAATAAAAATTTTTCTTTGCGACATATGCCTCGGCCACCTCCAACGAGGGCTTTTCCTTGAACGAATCGACACGGAACACCTCCTTGTTCGAAAGCGTAGAGTTCCCCAGCACAGCCTCAATATATCCATACCCAACCTCGGGACGAGTAGGCTTGATACCGATGGTAAGTATGGCATCGGAGCCGTTCACAAAATTCAGCGAAGAACTGACCACCCTGCGGAATTCCTGGACATCTGCAACGAAATGGTCACTGGGAGTAACCACCATATTGGCCGATGGGTCACGTTTCTTTATTTTCCAAGCGGCATAAGCTATACAAGGCGCCGTATTACGTCGGCATGGTTCTTTCAGGATATTCCCTACAGGCAACATCGGTAATTGCTCCTCGACAAGAGAAGCATACTTTTCAGAAGTCACCACCCATACATTCTCAATAGGGCATATTCCGGCAAAACGGTCAAGCGTGAGTTGCAACAACGACTTACCACAGCCAAGCACATCGACAAACTGCTTCGGTGTCTCCTCCGTACTCATAGGCCACAAGCGGTTGCCGGCTCCACCAGCCATAATAACTATATGATTTGAACCTGCCATTATTAGAAGCTGTTTAAATTTCTAAAAAAAGTTTTTCTTATACTATAAGTCGCTGTTTCGTTGTTTTTTATATTCAAAAATGTCTGTTT
>JAFYWE010000137.1 GCA_017558165.1 Bacteroidaceae bacterium | reverse complement strand
CGATGAGAAGGGATGCTTCGACATCAAGGCCAAGAGTGCAGGAAAGTATCTGCTTGAGGTCTCTTTCGTGGGATGTGAGACAAAGAAGAAGGCCGTGGAGCTTACCGCAAAGCGTCCGGTGGTGAAGGTGGGCGACATTATGCTTGAACGTGACGTGATGCTCGACGAGCTGTTGGTGAACGGTCTTGCGCAGGAGCTTACCATAAAGGCCGATACGTTCATATACCATGCCAATGCCTTCCGTGTGCCCGAGGGCTCTACCATTGCGGCCCTCATAAAGCAGTTGCCGGGTCTCAAAATGGATACCGATGGTAAACTGACCTTCCAGGGCAAGGCCGTCAGTTCCATATTGGTAAACGGCAAGCCTTTCATCGGTGATGCCAACACGGCGATGTCAAACATCGTCAGCGATGCTGTGCAGGATGTGGCGGTGTATGAGAAGACCGACGAGGAGAAGGATTTCGTGGGCATCCACGATACCGACAAGGCTACGGTCATTGATCTCAAGATAAAGAAGGAGTATATGACCCAGTGGAGCGTGAACCTCAATGCCGGCGCCGGTACCCATGACAAATATATGGCCAAGGCTTTCGCGTCCAATTTTACCGACAAGCGTCGCACGGCGGTGTATGCCCAGGTGAACAACATTAGCGAGAACCAGACTGCCGATGAGAACGGTAATTGGCAGAACAACTCCTGGGGATTGAGCGGGCTTTATACATACCGTAAGGTGGGTGCCATAATGTCGTGGGACAACGGCAAGGCCAACAGTGATGGCGGGCTGTTCAAGTTCAATGGTGAGGTGGAGCTTGGGCATGACAACAGTAACGAGAGCGGGTTGAACAATGTTGAGTACTTGCTGGGCAATGCCGGTAGCCAATTCTATTATGGCAGCAACGGCAGGCATGGGCGTGAGCGCGATGCCAACGTGACCGGTTATCTCACATATAATATCGATAGCCTTAACCGTCTCACGGCGAACATCTCGTTCAGGCATGACAACAACCGTCACAACGGCTACGGATACACCTCAATCTACTCGGCTGTTCCCGGTGTCGATAATCCCGATAAGGGGCTTGTGGGTGATGAGGTTACCGAGGAACTGAAAGCTATGGGTATCAACTCCCAAGTCCAGAACAATATGTCCTCGACACGCAGTAATCGTTTCAGGGTCGATACCCGTTTCCTGCACCGCTTCAGGAAAGAGGGATATTCACTGAGTGCGCATCTTGGATACGATATTTCCGGCAGACGTAATTCCAATGACGCAGTCTGCGATTACCGCTATTTCAACAGCGATACTCCGGGGATTGTTGACAGACGTTACACTGTATCTCCTAACAACAGCAAACACTTTAACGGTGATCTGGAACTAAGCGGAGCGTTCAACGAGAACATAAGGTTCACGGCATCGTACAATTACCGATATTCAAAGAGTGATGAGGCCAATAACATATACAGGCTCGACCGTTACGCTCAATACGCACAGCCCGGATTGTCATTGGGCGTGCGCCCGTCGACAGCCGACTCCTTGCTTGCTGTCGTGGATATCGCGAACAGCCTTTTCTCGGAGCGTACCGAATTTGACAACTCCCTGCGCCTGCATCTCTTTGGCGTGTGGGACAAGTTCGAGACAAATATCGGTGCTACAATGCTGTACCGCAATGAGAGACTCGATTATGAAAGGGGCGGTGTCGCCTATTCGCCCGCGCGCACATACTTTGAGGTGACTCCTATGGCGCGCGTAAGGTGGAAGCCCATAGAGAACGGTGATGTCACATTGCAGTACTATGGTTACCGCAACAGGCCAGGATTGCTTGAACAGTTGCCCATTACCGATACAAGCAACCAGATGATAGAGCGTGTCAATAACACCGGGCTTAAAGATGAGTGGAGCAACTTCATTAACCTTGACGGTCATTGGTTCAATGAGAAGCGTGGCGACAGCTACTATCTCTATGTGAACAGTGGATTGTACAGCAATTCCGTTGTGGATATCATGCAGATTGACCCTGTAACGGGCAAGATGCGATATACAAAGGATAATGTGAACGGTCGCTATTACCTATCCTTCGGTGGCGGTACCGAGCAACCGCTCGACAAGGAGCGTCATTGGAGTCTGTCTGCTTCGGGTAGCTATTCGATAAACCGCCATAAGAACTATGTGGGTGCAATGGGTGATGCCCTTGGGCTCTCTGTAATATACTCATACCGCCCCAGTGCAAACTTGCGCCTGAAGTGGCGTAGCGGAATATGGAGCCTGAATTTCAACGGTCAATATACATGCGATATCGCAAGGTATGACAGCACGCCCGAGTATGACCAGGATGGCCATACATTCGAGTGTAGTGTGCAGCCGCAGGCCGACCTGCCTTTCGGTATGAAAATCAATACCTCGTTCATGTTCTATGGACGCCGTGGCTATTCCGATGATATAATGAACCACGACCAGTGGCTCTGGAACGCCAGCATCTCGCAGTCAATGCTCAAGAACAAGGCGCTTACCCTTCAGCTCCAGGCTGTCGACATCCTGCACCAGAGGACAGCGGAGTATAGTTCCGTGTCGCCCCAGATGCGTTACTTCAGCCGTAGCAATGTGTTTTTCAGTTATGTAATGCTGAATGCGATCTACCGCTTTAATATTGGAGGAGCTAAAAACTGAAAGGTGAAAGGTGAAAGCCACAGGTTTCGACAACATCAACAGCAAATGGTCGCGCGTAGCATCGCTTTAGTGGTGCCGCGTGGGTTGCGGTGCGTTGATGTTGTCAAAACTGAAAGATTCGATAACATCAACAGCAAATGGTCGCAGGTAGCGACTGCAACTCTGGTGCCCTCTGGGATACGAAAAGACGAGTGTCGTCAAAGCTGAAAATCATTCAAGCAAAGAGCGGGAGTAGACCGAGATCCGGGTCAATATCTATGTTCTTATCAAGAAAAACAGCCTCCATCCGATTTACAAAAAACGGCGACTAAAAACACTTTTTAGTCGCCGTTAATGTATGCTTTATGACGGTGCTGTTACTCCGCGAAGAAGTGGAGTGCGTTGTACCATTCCATCTTTTTCCTTGCATATTCCTGGCCGTTCTGCTCTGCAAGCCTGTACCATTTGGCGGCGCGGTGCTCGTCCTTCTTCACTCCGCGTCCCTTTTCGTAGCAGTATCCTACACGCTCCATGGCCTCGGGGTGGCCCTGGTTAGCTGCGCGCAAGTACCAGTTGAATGCCTTTTTCTTGCTCTTCTTCACATACCTGCCATTCTCATAGCATTGCGCCAGCTTGTACTGTGCATCGGTATGCCTGTTAGTGGCAGCTCTCTCCAGGTAGGTGACGGTAGGTTGCTTGCGCAGTTTCCGTTTGCTGTAGCCGGCAATGGAGTCCTCCCTCTCCATGATGGTGGCAATGGCGAACAGCGCCCTTGGCTCGTCCTGTGCGGCGGCCTTGTCATACCACTCACGTGCTTTGATGCTGTCCTGTGCCACACCGTTGCCGTTGAGGTAGCAGTGGCCGAGCATTGATTGCGATATTGCCAGGCCTTTGTCGGCTGACATGGTGTAGTACATTATGCCCAACGAGTCGTTCTTAGCCGTGCCTATGCCCTGCATGTAGCAGCTTGCAAGGTTGTGGAGCGCATCCTCCTGCTCCATGTTGGCCGCTTTCCTGAAACACTTGAATGCCTCAGTGCTGTCCTTCTCCACGCCCTGGCCATGGAGATAGCATACTCCGGTGTTGAATATGGCGTCGGGGTAGCCGAGCGCGGCGGCCTCGTTGAAGTTGCCGAATGCCTTCTCATACTCGTTCTGCATGTACAGCATGCGTCCCTCTTCGTTCAGCTTGAAGCAGTGTACAAGGAGATCGGGTTCCTGTATGCCAATGATGGGTGCAACCTTAAGCCTTTTTGTACCGGCCGGGGCTGTCTCCTCGTTCTCGCGGGTGAGGGTGATGTCGCTGTTGCTGTAGAATGTACCGCCGGCATATCCTTCGATATCGACGGCAATTCTTCTTGCCTGGCCGCTATTGTACAGTTCTACCTGTATGGTTCCGTCATCCTCGGCCTGTGCTTGGGGTACCCACAGCAGTGTGCGGCGATAGTCGCCAATGGTGCTGTCGGGGCGCGCTGTGCTGTAGTCGGGTGAGTAGAACTCCTTGCTCTCGGTATATCCGTATACCATGGTGTAGCGCGACGTGTTGTAGCGTGTCAGTGCCGGAATGATGCCCTTGGCAGCGTCATCCTCGTTGTTGGGGATAAAGCAGGCCACGTAGTTGGGTATTGATGTCTGGTTCATCTTGTACTCACCGCTCCTCTGGTATATCTGGTACCGTATGGCGCTTGGGTCACTGTCAATCTCGCCACTGCGTGGTGGGATTCCGGTCATGCTGGTAAAGGAGGTATAGAAACTGGAATAGTTGAAATTGCCAATATTCCTGTTCCTGCGTTTCCTGTCGACCTCCCACATCTGGTGCAGCTTGCGTATGTTCTCGTCGGAGCGTATGACTATCTCCTTGAAGTCCGTCATCTTCTCGGGGTGCACGCCTTCCAGGAACTTCTCGTTGATGGCGGGGACGCTGTCCGATGAGTACTCGCCGTCGACAACAATGCTCTGTATCCAGTAGCACCAGTTGAGGTTGTGACGCCAGAAGGCGCTGCGCAGTATGTCGAACGCGGTCAACGTGCTGTTGAATGCCGGGTCGGTGATCTCATCATCCGGTACGTTCTGCCTTATCCTGCTGTGATCGTACTCTCCATCGTAGGGGGTTCTTGCATCATAGTAGTTGTAATCATTCTCTAACAAGAACCGGAGGGATGAAGGCGTGCTGCCATCCTGAATCTCCATCGGTGTCCTGAAAGTGATGACATAGTCATTGCCGTAAGGCTCGGGTCGCCAGGATGCCTTCCTGTTGAGATAGGTGATATCCTGTGCATACTCCCACTCGTCAAGGTAGTCGAGCCTCATCTCACTGCGTGGCGGGCGGTAATACTGCTCCTTTTTCTTCTTGGAGATTACTTCGACATTTGACAGAAGGTACTCGAACGGGTTTATCTTTACCATGTCCCTGTTGTACTTCTCCAGCTCCTCGGCCGACATCGCCTTGCCAACGTTCCTCTCCCAATAGTCGTAGAGGCGCATCCCGGGCGAGAAGTAGCGGTCGAGCACGAACGCGAACATGCTGTCCTCGGGGTTGGTGTATCCCTCGAGTATGGGTTGCAGGTGTGCTACGCGCTTGCCGTAGAAATCGTTGGCGCGTATGCGGAACTCACCGTTGTTGTCGGTAGTGAAGTCGTAGGACGTGATGACGCTGTCGGTGTAGTTCATGTTGAACACCACCTTGGTGCCGGGGCGGTTGGTTACAGTCATCTTGTGGCGCTGGCCTATCTTGCGGTTAGGTACCTTCTTCACGTAGCGTCCTTTGATGGTGATGCCTTTCTCAATGGGCTGTTCCAACTGCGCCTCCTTGCGGCTGAGCTTGCTCCAGTCGTATGATGTCCATCCGTGGGTGAGCATTATAAGGTCAAGCTCCTTTGTGCGGTCGGGGTTAGCCGTGTCAAAGTAGCGTGAGGCGTTGGGGATGTATCCCTTGACCTCGCTGCCCAGGAGCATGTAGCTGTAGATGTCGTATGAGTACGATGTCTCTTGGCTGTAGTCGGCATCGCTGACCGAGAGTGAGAAGTTACCGCCCTCAATGGGCTTGCCGTCCTCGCGTGCTATGCTGATGCTGATTTTCTCATATGGCTCGACCTCAAGTCTGTCGATACCGCTTCCGTTGCCAGTAACCGTGAGGCGTGCGCTCTGGTGGTCGCCATTGCGTATCCTGTCGTGGGTGACAAAGAACATACGCTCGGCCAGTGGAATGCTGTCGCCGATGAAGAGCACCACGCGGTTCACACCCTCGGCAAGGCTGTTCTTGTCGACGGCAAAAGTGATCTCTCGGTCGGTTGAAGGGTAGCGCTCGTAGAAGAGTGTCTTGCTGCGGTGGAGTACGGCACATCCAATCTCTGTCTCCAGCTCGAGGTTGTTCTTCACGTTTATGGTGACGATGCCCTGCGCGTCATTGACCTTCAGAACGGCTCCTTCGTACTCCACATCGGGCAGGTCGAACCTTTTCTTCTTCTTGCCGTCGATGAGCACGGCTGTGTAGTCGGTGCCGTCCTCCGGGGTGAATGTGAATGTGCCCATGCCCATGTGTTCGGGCTGTACGGTAAACAGCTCCTTGCCGTCGGCAAGCAGGGTTATGCTACGCTCGCTGTTGATGCCGTCGCTGCCGAACACCTCGAACGCGACACGGCTCTCCAGCTCCTTTACAAGGTGGCCTCCCTCGGGGTAGAACTTGAGGTCGCACTCGGGCAGCTGTGAACTTACCCACTCGACCTCTCTCTCAAGGCCCTGGCGTGCGGTGTCGGTCTCGACGTCCATGAGGAATCCACGGCGACGGTCAAGCATGTTCTTGAAGTCCCAGTTGTCGGCGTTCACCTTGTCGAACACGGGGAATACCCTGCTGAATATCGACTCCTTGCCTCGGTTCAGCATGTAGCGTGTGTAAGCGCGTATTTCGTAGTAACCCGACAGCAACAGTTGGTTGAGCTCGAACATGCCGTGGCAGGTGCCGTCATCACCTATCCTGTATTTGTTGGTCTTCACCACGTAACCCTCGGGTGCCACAAGCTCCACGTAGAGTACGCGGCTGATGTCTGTGGGGGTGTCATTCTCGCCGCTCATCACGTATGCCTTGAACCACATTGTCTCGCCCAGGTAGTATGCGCTGTTGTCGAAATGCAGGTAGGCGCGCTCCTCGGGGAAAAGGCTCTGCTTAATGGCGGTGCGTACTATTATGTTGTCAAGCGCGTTGCGGCTTATGCTGTCGCCCGCGGTGTACTGCGCTGCAGCTGTAGTTGACAGCAGTGACAGGAGTGTAAGTATGTATAGTGTAGCTCTTTTCATAGGTAATCAATCAATAGGGTATGAACCAATCATCATCGGGCGTGCGTGGCTGGCGGTGGACATTGTCTCGGCACGGCCGAACTGCAGTATCATGTGCGCGT
This sequence comes from Bacteroidaceae bacterium, assembly GCA_017558165.1. Classification (GTDB taxonomy): domain Bacteria; phylum Bacteroidota; class Bacteroidia; order Bacteroidales; family Bacteroidaceae; genus HGM04593. The sequence goes on along the minus strand of JAFYWE010000137.1, from coordinate 1,571 downwards.
CATATATTGTCCTGTAGCTCCTGCCGTCCTTTATGGTGCAGGGCCACTCCTTGGACAAGATATGTCTGGTGGCAATCTCTGCGGCTATTCTCTTGCTCTCTTCAATGCGTTGCATTATGTCGTCTCCGCCTCCCGAAACCGATACGTTGCACTCCTGTATCTCTATGGAGTGTACCTCTCCGTCGGTGCCGGCTGTGAACTGCATCCTTATGCTGCATTTTCTCAGGTCAAGGTCGCGGAGCGACGCTCCGGCATCAATGCCGTCAAGGTCGACGTATTCATAGTACATCTCGTTGGCGTGTTCCTCGTACTTGTTGACGAGTTCCTGCATCTGCTCGCTCATCGGGGTTGTCTCCAATGGCTCTATTTCCTGCTTGGGTATCTTGCCCATGTGTGGCCTTTGTACGGGCAACGGCATAGGGGTTATCTCAACGGGCGGCAGTGCGGGTGCGGCCTCTGTCACGGTGACCGGCAGTGGGGCTTCTGTCACCTCTGTTGTATTGTCATCCTCAACAATGCGGTAGATATATTCCGGCTCGGCAAATATCAGCAGGAACACTCCGGCCATGGGCGCGAACGAGAGTGCCTTGCCACGGTGCAGCCATCCCGACGGCTTGCGCGCCATCATGATGATTCTCTTTCTTATACAGCTCTGGCTGAAATTGTTGGCCAGGTTGAAGGCTGTGTCTCCAACGGCTTTCTTGAGCAGCAGCAACTGGTAGGCACTGGTGTTGCCGTGGTGCTTGAGGACGTACCTGTCGGCTTCGTATTCATGTATCTCCTTCATGTCGTTCGCAAGCATGTATACGAACGGGTTGAACCATTGCAGTGCCTTTACCATGCTCAGGAGCAACATGTCCCATGAGTGCCCGTGGCGGTAGTGGCCTTCCTCGTGCAGTATGATCTCGGTACCGCACTCGTCATAGTCGGCCTGTGATATTACCATATGGCCGAACCAGCTGAACGGTGTGGCGTCATTCGGGTGGCAGTGTATTGTCATCCCGTCCCGCTTCTCGATCCATAGTGTTCCGCGCCTGATGTAGAGCAGAATCCTTGTGGCCTCGACAACGCGCAGTATAAGGGCGATGATTACTCCTGCCAGGTATATGACAACAAGGGTGCCTAACGTGAGCAGGCTCTCCTTGGCCGGTGCCTCGCTGATGGCTGTAATGCCCGGCGCTATGCTTTCACCTACCGTGAGTCCATCGGCAATGCCGCCTATGCCTTTGATTATCTCAACCTCAACAGGGTATGTGACAACCACCGATGGCAGTATTGCCGATAGTGCTATTATACCCACCAGCAGTATGCGGTTGAATGTGGCGAAGCTCTCTTTCCTCAACAGCAGTGCAAAGGGGATGTAGAGCAATGCGAGGCATAGCGCCCATTTCAATATGTAGATGAAAAATGTTGTCATAGCGTTACATGTTTAGAAGCTGTTTAAATTTCTTTCAAAAATATTATTTACATTGTCCTCAAGAAGTGCTTGTCTTTTTATGCCCTTTGTTGCACGAACCCACTCCCGCTCGGCAAAGCAAGTAAACTTTCTTTGCTCTCGCTTACCCGTGGCT
>JAFYWE010000136.1 GCA_017558165.1 Bacteroidaceae bacterium | reverse complement strand
GTATCACCGTAGCAAGGCGCTTGAGGTCATTACCGCCGTCGGTATCAAAGAACTGTGCATTGACAGGATCATAATCCTTGAGCATATTCTTTATCTTGGCCATGGTATCGGGATGACCATGATACATAATCCTGCACCCCAAACCGCTTGCCATGCGCGCAGTCTCCTCTACCCAGTATGAGAAACCGGCCTCATACTCGGCCTTCGCAGGGAAGGTTATATGGATTACGCGCACGGTGTTGAGCGGTATATTCATTCGTGCCATGACAACCTGGCAATCCAGAGCGTTGAGCACCTCGGGAAGCACGCCACCAAGGAAAGTGTCATTAGCAGTCTCTTTCTGGTGGAAACCTACGATGAGCTCACGGTAGTCGTTCTCCTTTACCTCATGGATGATTCCGTGCGCGAGGTTGGTCGTAAGGCGCACCTTGGTAAGCAGAGGAATATTCACCGATGCCGCAATGTCAGCCGCAACATCAAGCACCTTCGCACCACGTTGCTGCAACTTCTTGTCCTCATCAAGCACTACAGTGATTGCCGACAGAGGAATTGGGCTGTTCTCCTTGCGCACAAGCAGTGCCAAGTCCATAAGCTTGTCCACTGCCGCAGGGTTTGCAAGTGCAAGAAGAGTCTTCTTTGAGTCGAGCGGAGCCGGCTTTGCCAACAGGTCACTGGCAACGACAAGCTTGCGCGAAGCCCTGTCAGAGACAATGGAGCTTACGATACAGGTGACAAGGATGAGCAGGATGGTTCCGTTGAGGACATCCTCATTGAGCAGACGCGAGCCGTCGGAAAGTATTATTCCATGACCCACAATGGCGGCGGCCAACGTGGCTGCAGCCTGCGAGGTCGAAAGCCCGAACATTAGGCTACGCTCACCGCCCGACATACGGTATACCTTTGATACAAAGAACGATGCCAGCCACTTGCCCACAAGAGCCGTGACTACCATAACCGTTGCCACCATGAGCGAGTCTCCGCCATTGAAGAGCACGCTAACATCAATCATCATACCCACACCAATGAGGAAATAGGGGATGAAGATGGCGTTACCCACAAAGTCGATGCGTCGCATGAGCGGTGACGAGTGAGGGATAAGGCGGTTGAGCACAAGTCCTGTGATGAAGGCACCCAAGATGCCCTCCATTCCTGCAATCTCCATCATGCCGGCACCGAGGAACAGCATCGCTAACACGAAAATGTACTGTATGACGCTGTCGTTGTATGTACGGAAGAAATAGCGTGCCACACGCGGGAACACAAAGACTATCACAGCCACAATGGCGAGGAGCTTTAAGAGCATCAGCAACACGAACCAGATGCTGGCCTCACCGGTGAATGTACCGGCCACAACGGCAAGCACGAAAAGGGTGAGCGTATCGGTGATTATGGTACCGCCCACCACAAAGTTCACGCATCGCAGACGCGAGAGACCGTAACGCGCGACTATGGGATATGAGATAAGCGTATACGACGCATACATACTGGCCAACAGTACCGAAGCTATGAAGCTGAAACCAAGAATAAAGATATTGCTTACAAGACCCAAAGCTATGGGAATGGAGAAGACGGCGAGACCCATGAGCAGTGCACCGCCCTTGGCCTGTTTCATCTCCTGCATGTTTATCTCAAGGCTGGCAAGGAACATTATGTAGTAGAGTCCCACCTTGCCGAAGAGTTCGAAGCTGTCGTCACGCACCAGGATGTTCAGTCCCTTGGGGCCGATGAGCAGACCGGCCAGAATCATACCGATGATGTGGGGCATCCTCAATTTGTTGAATATCAACGGGGCGAACAAGACAATACACAGCACGCCCAGGAATATCCACGTAGGGTCCGTAACCGGGAATAGGGAACTGAAATTCATAGAACGGAAATTGTCTTTACCAAGAATATGTAACACCCAATGTCATAAACTCCTTCAACTGCCAATAACCGAACTCTTCGTCCTTGAGACGCGGAGCACTGTCATCAAAACGGGCATAGAGGTTCAATGACGCTGTCAGATAACGGTTAAGGGAAACATCGAACTTGTTCTCCCACTGGAAGAATGTACGTGCATAGTTGGAATAGAACTCGGCCTTTGAATACCAGTTCACAAGTTGTGAGATTTTCTGTCTTGGCACAGTTATCATCAGCTGGGTACCGAAATCCTCCTTGTGATGACGTCCGGCACGTATTCCGTAACGTGATGTAAGCTTACCGTAACGCACGAACCTGTAGTTATAGGCAGACAGAGGTGCAAAGAATATCTCAAGCCTTATTTTCTTGATTGTTGGCTTGTAGTTGAGACCGACCGAGAAGTTGGCATCAAAAGGAGCCATGAAGTTCGACGCAAAATCGTGGCTGTTGGTATAATAGCTCGGCATGGACTGACTCTCGAGCTTGACCTTGACGGTTGCATCGAGATTCTTTATCAACTTGTAGCCGAGGTTCGACTCTATGCGCAGACGGTCGGTGTTTGTCTTGAGGCTATGCAAGGTATCGGCCTTTGTCGTGGCAAAGCCCAGATCGGCATCGAAATGTGTCCTGAACGAGATGCGGTCCTTGTCATTGTAATTGACATCGAAGTCAAACTCACATATCATGGTCTTGTTGCTCTCACCACCCTGATACCAGTTATCCGAGATATAGTTCTGGGTAAAGTTCATAGCAATACTACCGTTTGTGGTCCAGTAGTTAGGCTTCACCACGGTAGTCTTCATGCCGCCGGCCACATTCTCAGGGATATTCACTCTGGCGTTTGCCATTTCAAGAGCAGGCTTCTTGTCTGTAGTGACACCTGCGAGGCTCATCTCCTGCAACAGTTCCTCCTCGGTCATCACAATCTTCTCGGGATGTGTGCAGTACATATCCAGCAACAGACGGTCAATGACAGCCGAACGCTTCTCATCCATCGCGAGCAACTCGCTGTCCGACTCATCTTCGGTCTCACCACCCGCGCAGGCCTTGTTTATCACGGCATCGTAAAGGACCGGAATCGAGAACATTCTGGAATACACATGATTGGACTTCTCCTCCTCATAATCGGAATCAATCTCATTCGCCTCCTTGACAATGGCATCAATACCCTTGTTGAAGAACCTGTAGACCTGACTGTTCTGCGATGTCGCCGTGAAGACAATACAAAATGATAATAGCAATAGATTATACTTGAGCTTCATTGTACTTGTTTTTGATTGGTGTTGTACATTTTGAATGCAAATATAACACTTTTTAATTACGAAGTGACATTTTCATATGGAATAAGCACGCGCGCGCAATGCCCTGAGCCTAAAATTATAACGTTTTTACAAGGCTTTACGATTATTTTTGCTAACTTTGCGCGAAATTGTCAAATCTAACAAACAAACGATATCTTACACACCATGGACAAAAGAAGTATCTTTGCATACATACTCATTGGTTTGGTTCTTATAACCTATTTCCATTTCAGTCAGCCATCGGCAGAGCAGATCCAGGCACAGAAGGAATTGGCCGAGGCGACAAGAAGAGAAGAGCTCAGGAAGGACAGCATCGTCAAGGCAGACGAGGCAAAGTTCCTGTCACAGATCGATGACAACAGCAGCCTTTTCTACAACGTGCTCAAGGGTGAGAACAAGAACGTGACCATCCAGAACGAGAAGATCAAGGTAGACATCTCTACCTACGGAGGACGTATCGCATCGGTTTCGCTCAAGGACTACGAGGACCAGAACGGCGAGAACGTGGTAATCTTTGACAGCAAGGACAAGATCAACGTTACCGAGGCCAACAAGGAGCTCAACGGAAGCAATACAATCAATTTCTTCTTCAAGAGCAACCTTGCCGACAGGAACATCAACACCAACGAGCTGTTCTTCACACCTGTAAACGCCACCGACAGTTCGGTAGTGATGCGTCTTGACTTCAAGAAGGGCGGTCGCTACATTGATTTCGAGTACTCGTTGCTCGGCAACAGCCAGATGGTGAACCTCAACGTTACCGCGCACAACATGAACGACATCATCAGCGGCAACGAGGCAAGCATCACATGGAAGCAGTTCATCCGCCAGCTTGAGCCAGGTTATGAGTTCGAGCAGAGGTTCTCAAGCGCCACATACAAGCCAGTTGACGATGATTCGGACTACCTGAGCCAGATGGCCGACAAGAGCGAGAAGGTTGAGGAGCCCCTCAAGTGGCTTGCATACAAGAACCAGTTCTTCTCGTCAATAATGATTGCCGGCGAGAGCTTCACCGATGCGGACATCAAGTCAGAGACTATCCAGAAGGGTAAGGGACTCCTCAAGAGATGTACCTCTACCATGAAGACACCGTTTGACCCCACAGGTGCCGAGCCAACAAAGCTCCAGTTCTACTTCGGTCCTAACAAGTTCGACGTCCTCAAGGAGAGCAACGCGCTTGTAATCAACAACGATAAAGACCCGGATTTGCAGGAGATCATCTACTTCGGATGGCCTATCGTACGCTGGATCAACCGTTTCTTCGTAATGCCGTTGTTCGACCTGCTCTCAGGCTTCGGCCTCAACATGGGTCTCGTGCTCATTCTGTTGACACTTATTGTAAAGGCAGTTGTATATCCTTTCACAAAGAAGTCATACATATCATCGGCAAAGATGCGCGCGCTCAAGCCATACATTGACGAGATCAACGCCAAGTACACAAAGAAGGAGGATGCACTCAAGAAGCAGCAGGAGACCATGGCACTCTACCAGAAGTTCGGCGCAAGCCCGATGGGCGGTTGCCTGCCGATGCTCATACAGATGCCTATCTTCATCGCGCTCTACAACTTCGTGCCAAATGCCATCGCATTGCGCCAGCAGAGCTTCCTGTGGGCACACGACCTTTCGTCATTCGACTCACTCATCAGCTGGGACACATACATCTGGCCAATCGGTGACCACGTGAGCATATTCTGCCTTTTGTTCTGCCTTACACAGATCATTAACACATACTACACAAGCAAGATGCAGCCAAGCATGGGTGGCAGCCCAGAGATGGAGCAGCAGCAGAAGATGATGCGCTGGATGATGTACATTATGCCGGTGATGTTCTTCTTCATCTTCAACGAGTACTCATCGGGCTTGAACTTCTACTACTTCGTATCTACACTCGTAAGCGTGTTCATGTTCATCTACCTGAGAAGAGTCATCAAGGAGGACGAGTTGCTGAAGAAGATGGAGGCTTATGCCGAGAGCAACAAGAACAACCCAGCAAAGCAGGCCAACATGATGGCACGCTTCGAGGCGCTCCAGGAGCAGCAGAAGAAGCTCATCGAGGAGAGAGAGAGAATCAGAAACGAAAGAAAGAACAAGAAATAATACAGCATAAATGGGACTTTTTAATTTTTTCAAGAAAAAGCAGGATACAGAACAGCGCGTGGGCGGCATGGAGGATTTCATGACCCTCATCCGCGTGTACTACCAGGCATCACTTGCCTCAAGCATGGGTATCACAAACATCAGCATGTTGCCCGACCTTGCGACATTCAAGCGCACACTCAAGGTTCCCACACAGAACAACAAGCTGGGACTTGCCGAGCGTAGCCGTTGCAAGAAGATGATCGAGCAGCTGTACGGCATGAACGACCTCTTCTTCAAGGAGATTGACGCATCAATCAAGAAGAACTGCAAGAAGGTACAGGACGTACAGCCATTCCTCTTCGCGTTCCAGGGCTTCAACAATGACCTGATGATGCTTGTGGGCAACCTCATGAAGTGGAAGTTCCGCGTACCGGGCTTCATGCACAAGCTACTCCACAGCATGACAGAGAAGATTATCGACGATATCCTCAAGAAGAACAACTGGAAGGACGAGGCAACATTCCGCACTGTCTATTCAGTACGTAACTACAAGGAGAAGCTCGGATTCTCACAGGTGTGGATGACCGAATATGTATACAAGATCATCACACTTGCAAAGAAGGAGCCACGCCAGAACATGGAGGACGCCGAAAAGAAATAATACCGGACAATGACAGCCCCTGCTTTGAAAGGCAGGGGCTCATTATTTCTGACATCATAAAGCATGAACACCGAAAGACACCCGCTTGAGCCGTTCCTGCCACAGAATGCAAGGATTCTGATGCTTGGCAGTTTCCCGCCACCCAAGGCAAGGTGGTCAATGGAATTCTTTTACCCTAACTGGATTAACGACATGTGGCGTTTAATGGGCTACATCTTCTACGGCGACAAGGGACATTTTGAGGTAAAGAGCGAGAAACGCTTCGACAAGGAGGCCGTTGTCGAGTTCTGCACACAAAAAGGAATTGCGCTCTATGACACGGCAACCGAGGTCAAGAGGCTGAAGGACAACGCATCGGACAAGTTCCTTGATGTCGTGACCCCCACCGACATAAGCGCACTGCTTGCCGCACTACCCCATTGCACGGCCATAGTAACCACAGGCGAGAAGGCCACCGAGGTCATTACCGGGACATTCGGTTGCGAAAAGCCATCGGTAGGCTCCATGACAACGTTTACAGCCAACGGCAAGGAGATGCATCTTTGGCGCATGCCGTCATCGTCACGCGCCTACCCATTGTCAATAGAAAAGAAGGCACTGCACTACAAGGCAATGTTAGGTGCCGAGATTGGCGGAATAGAATAGCACCAAGAGACATAAGACACAATAAACAATAGCATATGAGACACATTATACGCACTTTAATTCTTTCAATAGCGTTCATATCGGGCATGAGCGCCACTGCACAGGAAACAAGAGGAACAATAGAGGAGACAGGCGGCAACATCAAGGTGCTTCTTGAGACTGCAAGCTGGGGACAGAACCACCCTTTCAACAACCAGTGCTGGACTAAGCCCGGTGGCACCACCCACGCAAAGACCGGTTGCGTTGCCACAGCATACGCCATTGTACTGCGCTATCACGAATACCCCACTGAGGGTACTGAATACAAGCTGTACAATGGCCAAACGGGCGAGATATTCACCGACAGGACATACGATTGGGAGAACATGCCGTTGGTATATGACGGCAACTGGAGAGAGAAGCAGGTATACGAGGTGTCAAAACTGATGGCACACCTTGCCCATGCCTACATGTCATCGTTCGGCGCAAACGGCACCAGTGCCAACGAGGAGCGCGAGACAGCAAAGCTGAACAGGTTCTTCAACTACCCCAAGATGGAGGCCTCGTACCAGAGGAACTACAGTCAGGAGGAGTGGGAGGCCTTGATAAGGGAGAGCCTTGACAACGGTTGCCCCGTACCGTATGCCGCCAACAACAGCGGCAGTGGCGACAGCCGCCACATGTTCGTGATAGACGGATACACCGACAACGGTTACTACCATTTCAATTTCGGTTGGAACGGGAGCGGCAACGGATGGTTCAAGCTCAATAACATAACACCATACCAGGGCGACAACTACTCATGGAAAAGCAATTCCGAGCACTACGCGAACTTCAACCTGAAGCCCGAGAAGCCTACCGGCATTGAGAACGTGGATGCCGCTGAAACCGTAGAGATATACAACCTCCTTGGGCAAAGACTCGACAAGGTCACCCAGCCGGGGATTTACATTGTGAATGGCAGGAAGATTCTCAAGAAATAGTCCCGGAATCATCGCTTTCGGGTGCAGAAAGTAAAAAATATGCACTCAAAGAGAAAAAAAGTAACAAAATTTTCACACTTACCAAAAATTCGTATACATTTGTAGGAAGCTACGAATATATACAGAATTTGTATCTTGATTGTTGCAACATGACCGAGAATGACAGAAGAATAATGGCAGACTTCGAGGCGAAGCTCCACAGATTGGTTTATGAGTACAACCAGAAGGAGGAGGACGTGCAGAAGTTGTCACGCATGCTGGAGGAGAAGGAGAACACCCTCAAGGAACTGCAGATGCGTTGCCAGGCTCTCGAGAAGAGTTACAACGATCTCAAACAGGCCAGGATAATCTCACTGAGCAGCGAGGGAATCGATGCTACAAAGGAGAGGATATCAAGGCTGGTGCGTGAAATCGACCGTTGCATCGAGTCGCTTAAGAAATAACATTTGGAGGAGGCTATGATGATGGAAGATAGAGAACTTGGAATTAACCTTATAATAGACGGCACGTCGTACCCGCTTACCGTCAAGGCAAGCGAAGAGCCATATTACCGCAAGGCGGCTCACATTGTAAACGACAGATTGTCGACATATAAAGACCTGTTTATGGGCGAAGGAGGGGTGCGAGTGATGACTATGGTCGCCCTTGACATCGCATTTGACCTTATAAAGCACAATGACGAGGTCGGCTCGGCCGAAGTCATGCACAAGGTAAATGAGCTCACACGCCTCATAGACAGCGCTCTGAAGGCTAAGAAGTAATACTGTCACAGACAGCAGTTTCACGCATTGCAATATTCTTGTAGGCCTGCACAATTGGTGCATAGCTGTGAATATGGCGGTGCGTTTTATTATATATTTTAACTTATAACTTATGGATTTTGTAACATTAACCATCGGATTGGCAGCAGGAGCCGCAGTAGGCTTCATTGGCCAATATTTGATAAACAAGTTCGGTCTCAAGGCCAAGCGCCAGCGCATTATCGACGACGCACACAAGGAGGCCGAGGTAATCAAGAAGAACAAGCTGCTTGAGGTAAAAGAGAAGTTCCTGAACAAGAAGGCTGAGCTTGAGAAGGAGATCTCGCAGCGCAACAACAAGATTCAGCAGGCCGAGCATCACCTTAAACAGCGCGAGGTGCAGTTCAACCAGCGTAACGAGGATCTGCAGCGCCGCAAGAACGAGGTAGAGACATTCAGGGAGAACCTTGAGGCACAGAAGAGCGTGCTCGAGCGCCGTCAGGAGGAGCTTGAGAAGCTACACGCACAGGAGCGCGAGAAGCTCGAGGCCATCAGTGGTCTCTCGGCCGAGGAGGCAAAGGAGCGCCTTGTGGAGTCACTCAAGGAGGAGGCCAAGTCACAGGCGGCATCGTACATCAACGACATCATCGACGACGCCAAGATGACAGCGAACAAGGAGGCGAAGAAGATTGTGATACAGACCATCCAGCGCGTTGCCACAGAGACCGCCATCGAGAACTCGGTGACAGTGTTCCACATTGACAACGACGAGATGAAGGGCCGCATCATCGGTCGCGAGGGACGTAACATCCGTGCCCTTGAGGCAGCAACAGGTGTTGAGATCGTGGTTGATGATACACCGGAGGCTATCGTACTGAGTGCATTCGACCCCGTACGCCGCGAGATTGCACGTCTTGCACTGCACCAGCTCGTTGCCGACGGACGCATTCACCCCGCACGCATCGAGGAGGTCGTGGCAAAGGTAAAGAAGCAGATTGAGGAGGAGATTATCGAGACCGGTAAGCGCACCACAATCGACCTTGGCATCCACGGCATGCACCCCGAACTCATCCGCATCATCGGTAAGATGAAGTACCGTTCATCATATGGCCAGAACCTCCTGCAGCATGCACGTGAGACAGCGAACCTCTGTGCCGTGATGGCTGCCGAGCTTGGTCTGAACCCCAAGAAGGCAAAACGCGCAGGATTGCTGCACGATATCGGTAAGGTGCCCGATGAGGAGACCGAGTTGCCACACGCAGAGTATGGTATGAAGATTGCCGAGAAGTACAAGGAGAAACCCGACATCTGCAACGCCATCGGTGCTCACCACGACGAGGTGGAGATGACAAGCCTCATCGCCCCAATCGTACAGGTGTGCGACGCCATCTCTGGCGCACGTCCAGGTGCACGCCGCGAGATTGTAGAGGCATACATCAAGCGTCTGCACGACCTTGAGCAGTTGGCAATGTCTTACCCAGGCGTTACAAAGACCTATGCCATCCAGGCTGGCCGCGAGCTACGCGTAATCGTCGGTGCCGACAAGATCGACGACAAGCAGACCGAATTGCTCTCGGGAGAAATCGCAAAGAAGATTCAGGACGAGATGACCTATCCAGGACAGGTAAAGATTACCGTAATCCGCGAGACACGTGCCGTAAACTACGCACGATAAGAATATCATCAAAAACAGACGAGGAACAGGTTCAATCTGTTCCTCGTCTGTTTTTACACCCTTTCGTCAACCTAATGTATCAAAGCAGTTCTTCGATATTCATAATAGTACATTTTATTTTTCTGACCTCTTTTTTACCTTACGCTTTACCTCCATTGCTGCTATTTCGTATTCAGCATTATATTGAAAGGTAATATTTTTGTTTATACGACGTTTGCATTTACTTTCTTGAGTACACAGTAGCCGTTGTTCCTTTGCCTGAGCAAACAATCTCTTTAGCTCGTTACGAATTATTCCTGCGACATCGACTGTCAGCAATCTAAACTACTAAGGATAATTCACTTTTCTTTCATCATAACCACATAGTTT
>JAFYWE010000135.1 GCA_017558165.1 Bacteroidaceae bacterium | reverse complement strand
TACTTTACACGTAGCCAGTCAAACCTTGCAAAGGTCAATCTCATTGTTCCTCACTCAAAGGGAACCTCGACAGCGTCTACATACGTATATCCTTGCCTCTACAGCATAACATTCCAGCCTGAGAATCTCTATGACTTTGACGAGCAGGAAGCAGATTCGGTTTCTTACTCTAAAATGAAAGAGATGGAGCGTGTTGCAATCAATAAGTACATAAAGGAGAAGGGAATCAATGTCATATCATATGCCGAGTTCATTGCCAACGACTCTGTGACCGATGTCACACGCAACGAGTTCGTTGAGATTGATGACGTGTACATGCAGATTGTCAACAATCCCAAGACCGCGGCCGATGCACGCCGCATAAACGACGGCGATACACGTAACATGCTCATCCGTTACTATGAGTACAACATACAGGACGCTGATACAATCTCATACAACGTCCACATGAGTGAGGCCGACGAGATGCGTGTCACAAACAAAGGCGGTACATATTCCGCAACATTCACATCGGGCGTAATGGCAAGCGTGTACGGCAACTATGTCCCTACAGGCTGGCTCACACCGCTCAATTTCCTCTACTTTACACGTAGCCAGTCAAACCTTGCAAAGGTCAATCTCATTGTTCCTCACTCAAAGGGAACCTCGACAGCGTCTACATACGTATATCCTTGCCTCTACAGCATAACATTCCAGCCAGAGAATCTCTATGACTTTGACGAGCAGGGTACAGATGCAGAATAACAGACAATATTAAGATTTATCCAAGATTTATATGACACTTATCAAATCAATTTCGGGAATCAGAGGTACCATCGGTGGTAGAGCCGATGAGGGTCTGACACCTCTGGATGTAGTAAAGTTGACTTCAGCCTATGCAGCGCTGATCCGTAAGACAACCACAAAGACAAGCAACAAGATTGTCGTAGGTCGCGATGCCCGTCTCTCGGGTGAGATGGTCAACAAGATTGTTTGCGGTACCCTCATGGGCATGGGCTTCGATGTGGTTGATATCGGCCTTGCATCTACACCGACAACAGAGGTTGCCGTTACAATGGAGGATGCCTGCGGTGGTATCATCCTTACAGCAAGCCACAACCCACGCCAGTGGAATGCCCTCAAGCTCCTTAACGAGAAGGGTGAGTTCCTTAATGCTGCCGAGGGTCAGGAGGTTCTCCGCATCGCCGCTGCCGAGGAGTTCGACTATGCCGATGTAGAGACACTCGGTAAGTACCGTCTCGACGAGACTTACGATGACAAGCACATCGAGGCTGTCCTCGCGTTGCCACTCGTTGACGTTGAGGCTATCAAGGCTGCCGGTTTCAAGGTTGCAATCGATTGTGTTAACTCTGTAGGTGGTGTGATTCTTCCCAAATTGTTCGAGAAGCTCGGTATCACAAAGGTGGACAAGCTTTACTGCGAGCCTACAGGTGACTTCCAGCACAACCCGGAGCCACTTGCAAAGAACCTTGGTGATATCATGGGTCTTATGGCAAAGGGCGGTAATGACGTCGCTTTCGTTGTTGACCCCGACGTAGACCGCCTGGCTATCATCTGCGAGAACGGTGAGATGTACGGCGAGGAGTACACACTCGTTACTGTTGCCGACTATGTATTGAAACACACTCCAGGCAATACGGTTTCTAACCTCAGCTCAACACGCGCTCTCCGCGACGTTACAAACGCTCACGGATGCACATACACAGCATCGGCTGTAGGTGAGGTTAACGTTGTTACCAAGATGCGCGAGACCAACGCCATTATCGGTGGTGAGGGTAACGGTGGTGTCATCTACCCAGCTTGTCACGCAGGCCGCGACGCATTGGTAGGTATCTGTCTGTTCTTGAGCCACCTTGCTCACGAGAAGAAGACCGTAAGCGAGTTGCGTGCTACATACCCGGCTTACTTCATGGGTAAGAACCGCATCGACCTCAAGCCGGGTTGCGACGTTGACGCTATCCTTGAGAAGATCAAGGCTACATACGCAGGCAAGGCCGAGATCAACACTGTTGACGGTGTGAAACTCGACTTCCCCGAGACATGGGTACACCTGCGCAAGAGCAACACCGAGCCAATCATCCGCATCTATTCCGAGGGTCCAACCCAGGAGGCAGCCGATGCAATCGGTGAGGAGATTCTCGCACTTGCAAACAGCTTGATGTAATTTGTACATATACAAGATATTTATGGAGCGCCGGAATCCGGCGCTCCGTTTTTTATACTTATCTTTCTTTATTGGAATTTTCTCAAAAATATGATCATCTTTATTTGGTTTATAAAATAAACTACTTTATATTTGTGGAGGATATCCGTATTGCAAACAATAAAAAGAAGTTTATTATGAATGAAAAAAGAATGGATGAGGCTGAGAGCCTGGAGCTCATAACCTCAATGATTAACGATTCGCGTGCGCGAATGACAAAGAATCTCGGAACGCCTTTCCTCATATGGGGGTACACGACAGTGGTTGTCTCAATCTGTCAGGTGATTGTTGTTGCTTGTGCTGAGGATTTCTATCCTTATCTGTGGGGGTGGTTTGCGATTCCCGTTGTAGGGTGCTTGCTGATGATGCTGTTCAATAAGCAAGAGAAAATGGTAACCAATTACATCGACCGCTGTATAAATGCCTTATGGTGTGCAATTGGTGTGGCGGCTTTTCTGTTGCCTTTCACGGGTGTCTTTGTGTTCCCCACTGTGATAATGCTCATAGGAGTTGGCACTGCAACTACTGCCGCTGTTGTAAAGGATAAGACTGTGAAGTGTATCGGCTATGCCGCAATATTCTCATCGTTGCTGTTTTCTGTTGTAAGGCTGCTGCTTTCGCGCCTGTTTACCTTTGAACAGTTTGGCGGAAAGGAGCGCTATTTGGTAGAATGTATTATCTTTGCAGTGATAATGTTCCTGTTGCTTGTTGTTTCGGGGCACATACTCAATTACAAGAAAAAATGTTTAAAGAACTGAATCCTTTGTTGCATTCCGAACTTCGTCTTGCAGTTGTCTCTTTGCTGATAACTGTGGAGAGTGCCGATTTTGTCTATATCAAGGAACGGACAAATGCGACGGCCGGCAACCTGAGCGTGCAACTGGATAAATTGCAGAAAGCCGGGTATATAACGGTTGAGAAGGGATTCAAAGGAAAGATGCCCCGCACGACTTGCTCTATAACACCCGAAGGAGTCTCGGCTTTCGAGGAGTATGTTTTGGCCTTGAAAAGTTATTTGGGTGATAGAATCTGAACACAACAATCGCAGCAGGCGTTGTCTGCTGCGATTGTTGTGTTATATATAAATCAATTCCCTTATTACTGCATCGCTTATGAATATCCCCTTTTCGGTTAGTGACAGGTGTCCGTTCTCATCCTTGAGGTTGCCCAGCGCTATCTCCTTCTCGGCCGCATGTAGCATGTAGTTGTTGAGCTTGTCATTGAACTTCTCCTTCATCCACAGCAGGGGGATACCGTCGGCGGTGCGCAGGCGGGTGAGTATGGTGTCGTTGTAGCTCTCTTCCTCTGTGAGGTTCTCTATCTCGTAGTTCCTGCATCCGCTTTCCATGCCCTCGATGTATGCCTTTATGTCAGCGATGTTCCATTCGCGGGAGTTGCCGTTGTAGGAGTGTGCTGCCGCTCCGCAACCTATGTATGGGGTGTCGTTCCAGTAACTGCTGTTGTGACGGCTCTCGCGCCCGGGGAGCGCGAAGTTGGAGATCTCGTAATGACGGTAGCCGGCTGACTTCATGCTCTCTATGAGCATACTGAACTGCTCAAGGTTCTCCTCTTCGCTCAGCTCCTGGAAGTCGCCACGCTCCAGTGCACGGTGCAAAGGGGTCCCCTCCTCGTACATGAGGTTGTAGGCCGATATGTGGTCGGGGTGTAGTGCTATGGCTGTGTCAAGTGTTTCCTGCCACTCGGCTCTGTTTGAGCCGGGGAGCGCGAACATCAGGTCTATGTTAATGTTGTCATATCCTGCGGCACGTGCGTTGGCTACGGCCTGGCGTGCCTTCGCGGCATCGTGTCTGCGTCCCAAACGTTTTAGCTGTGCATCGTTGAAACTTTGTATGCCCATGCTTATCCTGTTGACGGGCATGCGTCTGAGTGTTGTAAGGAACTCGGGCGTGAGGTCGTCTGGGTTGCACTCAATGGTGACCTCGGGATTCGGGGCAATGGGGTAGTGGCTGTATATGGTGCCGAAGATGCTTTCAAGTTGTTCCGCGGTGAGCGTGGACGGTGTGCCGCCACCCAGGTATATGGTGCCTATGGGTTGGTTGCCGGTATACTCCTTGCGCAGGACAATCTCCTTGCAAAGGACATCGACGTATTTCTGCTGTATATTATATAAGGTAGAGGAGTAGAAGGCGCAGTAGTTGCAGCGCTGTCTGCAGAACGGAATGTGTATATAAAGGCCTGCCATATGTTGCTTTCTGTTAAAAATATGCCGCGAAGTTACCTTTTTTCTCTCTTTTTTGAAAAACATTCCCGTTCTATTTGCTTTTGACAGGAATAATTCCTATATTGGCAACCCAATTAAACAACAAACTAACTAACCTTTGGAGTGGAGTTAAGGGAGCAAGGTGAATAAAAACTATTCGACATGATGAAGATTATTTGTTTTAACCCCATTCTCATTCCATCAACTAAAAAACAAAAATAATATGAAAACTTATCAGACTAACGAAATCAAGAACATTGCGATCGTAGGATGTTCCGGCTCTGGAAAGACCACTCTCACTGAGGCTATGCTCTTTGAGGGTGGAATCATCAAACGTAGAGGTACAATTGAGGCAAAGAACACCGTTAGTGACTACTTCCCTGTAGAGCAGGAGTATGGCTATTCGGTGTTTTCGACTGTATTCCAGATTGAGCAGGCGGGCAAGAAACTGAACCTTATCGATTGCCCGGGTTCTGATGACTTCGCAGGCGGTATGGTGAGCGCCATGACTGTTGCCGACTTGGCAATGATGGTGATCAACGGCCAGTATGGCGTTGAGGTGGGTACACAGAACTGCTACCGCTATATAAAGAAAATGAAGAAGCCAATGATGTTCGTGGTGAACCAGGTCGACAACGAGAAGTGCGACTATGATGCCATCATCGAACAGTTGCAGTCAATCTATGGCTCAAAGGTTGTTCCTGTACAGTATCCATTGAACGCAGGTCCTGGCTTCAGCACTATCATCGACGTCTTGTTGATGAAGAAACTTACATTCGTGGGCGAGGGTAAGGCTCCGATCGTGGAGGATATCCCAGCCGAGGAGTTTGAGAAGGCTAAGGCTCTCCACATGGAGTTGGTAGAGAAGGCGGCTGAGAACGAGGAGGGCCTTATGGACAAGTTCTTCGAGACAGAGGAGCTTTCTACCGACGAGATCCGTAAGGGTGCCCGCATGGGTCTTGAGACAGACAGCGTTTATCCGGTACTCTGCTGTTCTGCTTCTACAGACGTTGCTGTAAGCCGTCTGCTCGAGTTCCTTGCAAACGTTGCTCCTGAAATCGACGATATGCCTCAGCCTGTTGACGCCGAGGGTGAGACTGTTCCTTACAACAGCGAGGCTCCTACATCAATATTCTTCTACAAGACTTCTGTAGAGCCACACATCGGTGAGGTGAACTACTTCAAGGTGATGAGCGGTACATTGAAGGCCGGTGACGATCTCGTGAACGCAGACCGTGGTTCAAAGGAGCGCATCGCACAGATTTTCTGCAGCGCAGGTGCAAACCGCGTGGCTGTAGAGGAGCTCAAGGCCGGTGACCTTGGCTGTACCGTGAAACTGAAGGATATCAAGATCGGTAATACCTTGAACGCTAAGGATTCTAACCACAAGTTCGCTCTTGTGAAGTATCCAGCTTCTAAATATTCACGTGCAATCAAGCCGGTGAACGAGTCTGAGATCGAGAAGATGATGCAGGTTCTCAACCGTATGCACGAGGAGGATCCTACATGGCGCATCGAGCAGTCTAAGGAGCTCCGTCAGACAATCGTCTACGGTCAGGGTGAGTTCCACTTGCGTACTTTGAAATGGCGTCTCGAGCATGTCGAGAAGGTTCAGGTTAAGTATGAGGAGCCAAAGATTCCATATCGCGAGACTATCACAAAGGCTGCACGTGCCGACTATCGTCACAAGAAGCAGTCAGGTGGTGCCGGTCAGTTCGGTGAGGTTCACATGATTGTCGAGCCATACGAGGATGGCAAGCCATTGCAGGAGGTTTACCGTTTCGGTAACCAGGAGTTCAAGATCAACGCAAAGGGTACCGAGGAGGTTACACTCGACTGGGGCGGCAAGCTCGTGTTCGTGAACAGCATTGTGGGTGGTAGCATCGATGCCCGTTTCATGCCTGCTATTCTCAAGGGTGTTATGGAGCGTATGGAGCGTGGTCCGCTTACAGGTTCTTATGCACGTGACGTGCGCGTTATCGTTTACGATGGCAAGATGCACCCGGTTGATTCAAACGAGCTCTCGTTCATGCTTGCAGGACGTAATGCCTTCAGTGCTGCGTTCCGTGAGGCTGGTCCAAAGATCCTTGAGCCTGTATATGACGTAGAGGTATTCGTTCCATCGGACAAGATGGGTGACGTCATGAGTGACATCCAGGGTCGTCGCGGTATGATCATGGGTATGGAGAGCGAGAACGGTTATGAGAAACTCTCGGCAAAGGTTCCTTTGAAGGAGATGGCTTCTTACTCTACCACATTAAGCTCACTCACCGGTGGACGCGCATCGTTCATCATGTCTCCTTCTACATACGAGCTGGTTCCTGGTGATGTACAGAACAAGCTTGTCGAGGAGTTGGCTGTAAAGGACGAGGAATAATTCCGGTAAAGGCAATAGAACGGGCTTGTCCCGTGTGCAATATGGAAGATGGAATGCCGTGGCATTCCATCTTTTTTTTGTTAAATTTTGCCCTGTTTTAGCTTTTGTGGCGTGCGATATTTATTTTTAATTGCTGTTTTGTTAAGTATGTAGCTTTTGTTTGTTAATTAAAAAGAAAATAAACAATATTTTTAAACATTTGTTATGTAATCTAAAGATGTTGTCTTTATATTTGCCTTATGAAGAAGTTTATGATATGGCTTGTTGGTCTTATAATGACCGTGTGTTGTGTGGCACTGCTGTTCCTGCAGTTGTCATACGTGGATGCTATGGTCAAGATGCGCAAGGATCATTTTGATGAGGGTGTGCGCCGCAGCCTTCACGCGGTGGCATATAATCTTGAGATTGACGAGATGCGCCAGTATCTCTCCGACGAGCTGCAGCATGATATCGACTTCGGTCGTCTGCTTGATGAAAAACTTATCTATCGCCAGCATACCGTTTCGGGTGGTCCGGGTGAGTCGTATACGTTCTTTGAGCTGAAGCTTGCCAATGGAAGGCAGTCGGGCTCGGCCGATGCTGGTCGTCGCTTCGGTGACCGTCGTGATATGTCGGTGCAGGGTGTGAACAAGCTGTCACAGGATATCATAAAGATGAAGTATAAGTACCAGCATAACTTGTTTGACCGTGTCATCTATGATGTGATAATGAATGCGGGTGCAAGGCCGCTCAAGACAAGGATTGATGTCGATGCACTGTACAAGAGCATAAAGGCCGAGCTTGCGGCAAACGGTATCGAACTGCCGTTCCAGTTCTGTGTGACTGACCATCAGGGTGAGGTGTTGTTCCGTACCGATGGATATGTGGGTAATGAACCGCATAAGGTATACCGCGAGGCACTGTTCGCGAATGATGTGTTCAACAGGTTCTCGACACTGGACGTGAGCTTCCCGACCTCTTATCTGAACAATTATATTTATGCTTCGGTTAAATTCATGACACCTTCATTGTTATTCACTTTGGTTATGTTAATAACATTTGTGGTGACATTGTACAGCGCCATAAGGCATAAGAAGATAACCAAGATGAAGAATGATTTCATCAACAACATGACCCATGAGTTCAAGACTCCGATATCGACAATCTCGCTTGCGGCGCAGATGTTGCAGGACCAGTCGGTTGCAAAGTCTCCGGCAATGTTCAGCAAGTTGTCGGGTGTGATCTCGAGTGAGTCTAAGCGCCTGCGCTTCCAGGTTGACAAGGTGCTGCAGATGTCTATGTTCGATGACAAGGACAACGCGGCGCTGAAGATGAAGGAGCTTGATGCCAACGAGCTTGTTCTTGGAATCGCGAACACGTTTGCGGTTAAGGTCGAGCAGAACGGCGGAAAGATTGACCTGGAGCTTGATGCGGACGATCCGTACATATATGTTGATGAGATGCATTTCACCAACGTGGTGTTCAATCTCATGGACAATGCCATGAAGTACAAGCGCCCCGATGTCCCTCTTGATCTTGTGGTGCGCACCTGGAATGCCGGTGGAAAGTTCATGCTCTCGATCAAGGACAATGGAATAGGTATAAAGAAGGAGCATCTCAAGAAGATATTCGACCGCTTCTTCAGGGTCGCTACCGGTAATGTGCATGACGTCAAGGGCTTCGGTCTGGGTCTTGCCTATGTGAAGCAGATAGTGAAGGCTCACAAGGGCAGCATCCGTGCCGAGAGTGAGCCGGGAGTGGGAACGACATTTGTAATTGTATTACCTTTAAAATAATTAAGAGTTATGGAAGAGAAACAGAGAATTTTATTGTGCGAGGATGATGAGAATCTGGGTATGCTCCTGCGCGAGTACCTTCAGGCGAAGGGCTATTATGCAGAACTCTGCCCCGATGGCGATGCCGGTTACAAGGCTTTTCTCAAAGGACGTTTCGATATATGTGTGCTTGACGTGATGATGCCGATCAAGGATGGTTTTACCTTGGCTCAGGAAATCCGTGCTGTCAATGCCGAGATTCCTATCATTTTCTTGACTGCAAAGGCGCTGAACGAGGATATACTCGAGGGTTTCAAGATTGGTGCCGATGACTATATTACCAAGCCTTTCAGCATGGAGGTGCTTGTGGTACGCATCGAGACTGTGTTGCGTCGTGTCTGTGGCAAGAAGAACAAGGAGAACACTCTTTACAAGATAGGTCGTTTCCAGTTCGATACACAGAAACAACTCCTTACCATCGGTGACCAGCAGACTAAATTGACAACAAAGGAGTCGGAGTTGTTGAGTCTGTTGTGCTCTCACGCTAACGAGATCCTGCAGCGTGATTTTGCGTTGAAGACCGTGTGGACCGATGACAACTACTTTAATGCCCGCAGTATGGACGTGTATATCACCAAACTGCGCAAACACCTGAAGGCTGATGAGAGCATCGAGATCATCAATATTCACGGTAAGGGTTATAAGCTGATAGCCCCGGAGGTGGAGGGATGATTCCGTAAGATATTCAAAGGAGCGCACGCGCTCCTTTGTCTTTTTGACCAGTAAGTTGAACTGTACAAAAAAAACGGGCGCTCGATTGAGCGCCCGTTCTGTTTTTCTTTGCTTTTGGATTATTCCGCAAGGTCTTTCTTGCCGCCGTAGATGTAGACGATGAGACCTATGATCATTGCACCGAATGCACCGAAGTTAACGGCGTTGATGTTGTTCCAACCGTTGAAGTAGCTTGCGATGAGTACAATCGCTGCGATGATAATCAGGGCCAAACCTGAATACTGAATCTTCTTTCCCATAGTTATATGTTGTTTTTTTTGTTTATTTTCCAACTGCAAAGAAACATATAAATATTTAGAGAACGAAATTTTTTTAAACAAAAAATCCTCAAATCCCTCTATTTCTTTCCATCGCTGTCCATAATGGCGATGTGTGTGCTCCGGTGGAGTGGCCTATGTTCGTGCAGTGCTTGTCGTGTGGTGTGTCATGTGTGCGTTCCAACCGCCTGTATCGCCTGTTTTTGAAAAAGCAGTGCGTAAAACTTTGGTAGTTCAAAAATTATGCTTACCTTTGCACCCGCGTTTTAGATAAACGAATGTTTAACCAATTTATTAAGTAAAAATGAATCAATACGAAACCGTTTTCATTTTAACTCCCGTTTTGTCTGATGCTCAGATGAAGGAAGCGGTAGAGAAGTTCAAGGGCATTCTCACTGCTGAAGGTGCTGAGATTGTCAATGAGGAGAACTGGGGTCTCAAGAAGCTTGCTTACCCCATC
>JAFYWE010000134.1 GCA_017558165.1 Bacteroidaceae bacterium | reverse complement strand
TTTATAGAGCAAAAATAGGGTGTTTTATTATTTTTTGTAGGGCGCGTAGCGGGCTACGTAACCGGAAAAAAGAAGAAAACAGACATTTTTGAATATAAAAAACAACGAAACAGCGACTTATAGTATAAGAAAAACTTTTTTAGAAATTTAAACAGCTTCTAAAATTTGATACTATGATACTACCTATTTATTTGTACGGTCAGCCCGTACTCCGCAAAGTGGCTGAGGATATCACACCTGATTATCCCGAGCTCGCTTCTCTCATTGAGAACATGTTTGAGACTATGCATAAGGCCGAGGGTATCGGTCTTGCCGCACCACAGATCGGTCTCGCGATACGTCTTGTAGTCGTTGACCTTGATGTCCTTTCCGAGGACTATCCTGAGTTCAAGGATTTCAGCCGTGTATATATAAATGCTCACATCATTGAGACATCCGAGGAGGTAGAGGCAATGGAAGAGGGTTGTCTGAGTCTCCCTGGCATCCACGAGAAGGTGACACGTCCATCGCGTATACATGTAAAGTACCTCGATGAGAATTTTGTTGAGCATGACGAGTGGGTCGAGGGCTTCCTTGCGCGCGTGATGCAGCATGAGTTCGATCATCTTGAGGGCAAGGTCTTTGCCGACAGGATATCGATGATGCGTCGTCAGATGAACAAGGGAAAGCTTGCCAACCTTGCAAAGGGTAATGTGGCTTGCGGTTACAAGACCAAGAGGGTGTTGCGATGAGACGAGTGAGGGCTGTAGTTTTCCTGATGTCGCTTCTCGTAGCCCAGTTGTGCTGTGCCCAACTGAATACACGACGAGTGATGGAGATAGGGCGCAATGCGCTCTATTTCGAGGACTATGTGCTCTCAATACAATATTTCAACCAGGTGATTGACGCGAAACCGTTCCTGCATGAGCCGTATTTCTATCGTGCCCTCGCGAAGTATTATCTTGAGGACTATTCGGGCGCAGAGCAGGATCTTGATACGGCGATATTCAAGAATCCTTATATCTCGCGTAGTTATCAGCTGCGTGGTCTTTGCCGTGCCAACAGGGACAGCCTGTTGCTGGCCGAGAAGGATTTCAGGAAGGCGCTCCGTTTTAACCCGCATAATGACGAGGTGTGGCAGAACCTGGGTGCTGTGGCCATACAGCTTGAGGATTGGGAAAAGGCAGCGTCTGTGATTGATTCGTTGCTGATGTTCTATCCGCGTAACAGTCACGCCTACCTTATGCGCACGCAGGTTGCCTTGAATGTGAAGGATACTCTCACTGCACAGAAAATGGTGGAGCGTGCCGTGCAGTACGACAAGTACTCGGCCGATGTCTATGATGCGCGTGCCGTTGTGAGGTCTGTAGTAGGAGAGTATGAGGCTGCCGAACAGGATCTTGACAAGGCCATAGAGCTCCTGCCTAACAGGAGCGGCAGCTACATCAATCGTGCTTTAGTACGTTATAACATGAATGACTTGCGTGGCGCGATGGAGGATTATGATATGGCACTTTATGTGGAGCCTGCGAATTTTGTGGCACACTACAACCGTGGTATACTGCGTATGGAGGTCGGTGACGACAATCGTGCCATAGAGGATTTTGCATGGGTGCTGGATGTTGACCCGGACAATACGCTGGCGCGTTTCAATAGGGGACTTCTTTTTCAGAAGACCGGTGATTACAAAAGGGCTGTCGAGGATTTCACGGTTGTGATCGAAAGTTATCCGAACTTTGAGTATGCCTATCAGTGCCGCGCCGAGTCATACCGTGAGATGGGGGATGAGCGTGGTGCGAAATCCGACGAGGAGTGGTTGCTCAAGCGACAGTATGATATCTTTGTCAATGGCAGTGATGCTGTGGCCGAGGAGTATGTGGCAAGTGATGACAGGACGCGCAAGAGTTCTGACAGGAATGTCCGCAACTACAATAAGATGATTTCTGCCGATATTGCCGATGACAAGAACTATACGACGGAGTATCGTGGTAGGGTGCAGGACAGGAATGTCTATGTCGAGCTTGAGCCCATTTTTGTGCTGACATATTATGAGGCCGGTTCCGAGCTTGAGAAGAGAGGTTGTTATTATAGGCCTGTCGAAGAAATGAATGGGCGTCTTTCCGGAGCTCCGTTGCTTCTTACCAATGACGAGCGTGCCCTTGCCGAGAATGAGGTGGTGAGGCATTTTGCCAGTATTGATGCCTTGTCCGAGGATATTGCCGGTAATCCGTCCGATTGGGCGGCACTTATGAAGCGTGCCATAGATTATTATCTGGTGCAGGATATAGAGTCTTCTATAAGGGATCTTGATGCGGCTGTCTTGGCTGCTCCTGATTCGTGGGTCCTTCTTTTCGTGCGTGCTTTTGTGAGATACAGGCAGCTTGAGACCCGTGAGATGAACGTGGCGGATGATGTGGCTGCCGGTGCCACCGGGCAGGTGTCGGGTTTGTCTGGAATAGATTTCAGACTTGTGAAGGAGGATTTGGACAAGGTGGTCGGTATGATGCCTGATTTTGCATATGCTTATTTCAACCGTGCCAATGTGTCGACAAGGATGAGCGATTTTAAGTCGGCTATTGTTGACTACACAAGGGCCATAGAGATTGAAGCCCGCTTTGCCGAGGCTTATTTCAACCGTGGCCTTGCCAGGATATACACTGGAAATACAGAAGATGGTATCGCTGATTTGAGCAAGGCCGGTGAGCTCGGTGTTTTTCAGGCATACAATCTTATCAAGCGTTTCAAATTCAATGGTGAACGATAGTGAAACGGCGTGAGCCTTAAAAAACGTCAATACCTATTGGCGTGTTGTCCTTTTTTTGCTATCTTCGCACGATGTTATATGATGTTTCATTTTAAGGTATAAATTAAAGAATAATAATATGATAAAGATTTCATTTAACGGTGATGTCCGTGAGTTTGCCGCTGAAGGCAAATCGTATATCGAGCTGTTGTCGGCAGTTGATCCAAAACTGTTGAGCAGCTATGTTGCCGTGAAAGATGGCGAGAATGTTGTTGACTTGCGTGATGTTCCTGCTGACGGAGCTTGCGTAGAGCTCGTAGGCCTGGAGTCAAAGGATGCTTTGAGCGTGTTGCGTCACACTACAACACATGTGATGGCTCAGGCTGTAAAACACCTCTTCCCTGAGGCAAAGCTTACTATCGGTCCTGCCACAGAGACCGGCTTCTTCTATGATTTCGAGTGCACTCCTTTTACCAAGGAGAACCTTGAGGCCATAGAGAAGGAAATGAAGAAAATCATCAAGCAGAGCCCACGCATCGAGCGCAAGGAACTGAGCCGCGAGGAGGCTATTGAGTTGATGAAGTCAAAGGGCGAGACATACAAGCTCGAACTCATTGATGCCATCCCCGAGGGTGAGCGCATAACAGTGTATTCTCAGGATGATTTCGTTGACCTCTGCATGGGTCCTCACTTGCTGAATACAAGACTCATCAAGGGCTTCAAATTGCTCTCTTCATCTACTACATACTGGCGTGGTGACAAGAACAATCCATCTTTGTCACGTATCTATGGTACTGCATTCTTTACAAAGGAGGAGTGCGAGGCTTATCTTGCACACCTTGAGCATATAAAGAATATCGACCACAACAAGATCGGTCGCGAGATGGAGCTTCTCACTACCGTTGACGTTATCGGTCAGGGATTGCCATTGCTCATGCCTAAGGGTGCGAAGATCGTGCAGACACTCCAGCGTTGGATCGAGGATCTTGAGGACAACGAGTGGGGCTATATCCGTACAAAGACTCCTTTGATGGCCAAGAGTGACCTTTACAAAATCTCTGGCCACTGGGATCACTACAAGGATGGTATGTTCGTTCTCGGCGATGAGGATAAGGATAAGGAGGTGTTCGCTTTGCGTCCAATGACATGTCCTTTCCAGTACTATGTATACAAGGCAATACATCACTCATACCGTGACCTTCCATTGCGTTACAGCGAGACATCTACACTCTTCCGTAACGAGGATTCAGGTGAGATGCACGGCTTGACACGTGTACGTCAGTTCACAATCAGCGAGGGTCACCTCATTGTACGTCCCGATCAGATGGTCGAGGAGTTCAAGAAGTGTCTTGCCCTTGCAAAGCATGTGATGGAGACTCTTGGCTTGCAGGATGACGTTACATATGTTCTTGCAAAGTGGAATCCCGAGAACCGCGCGAAGTATATCGGTGATGCCCAGGTTTGGGAGGAGACACAGGAGCACATCCGCCAGATGCTCAAGGAACTTGAGATTCCTTTCATTGAGGAGGTCGGCGGTGCCGCTTTCTATGGTCCTAAGGTGGATATCAATGCCAAGAACGTGTATGGCAAGGAGGATACAATGATTACCGTACAGTGGGATCCATTGCTTGCCGAGCAGTTCGACATGTACTATGTTGACCAGAACGGTGAGAAGGTTCGTCCTTACATCATTCACCGTACAAGTATGGGTTGCTATGAGCGTACTCTCGCATGGTTGATAGAGAAGTATGAGGGTAAGTTCCCTACATGGTTGTGCCCAGAGCAGGTACGCATCCTTCCGATCTCGGAGAAGTATGGCGACTATGCATACGAGGTGGCTGCAGAACTCAAGAAGAACGGTGTGCTCGTGCATGTTGACAACCGTTCCGAGAAGATCGGTTACAAGATCCGCGATGCACGTAACAACCGCGTTCCTTATATGTTGGTTCTTGGTCAGCAGGAGGAGGCAGACCGTACGGTAGCAGTACGTAGCCGCTTTGCCGGCGACGAGGGCGTGAAGCCAATCGCAGAGTTCGTACAGTCTATCTGTGAGGAAATCCGTACCAAGACCATCCGCAAGGTTGAGGTGGTTGCAGAGTAATATACTGTAATACAATAAATACATGACCGACGGGAGTGCTTACCCCGTCGGTCATACTGTATACAGGCCTTTGCTGTGTAACAGGCTCTTTTTGTCGTGATTTTTTTTGCCGTATGTGTGAAAAAAATACGGAAACTTCTTCGTAATGTGATAAATAAGTGATAAATTTGCATCCGATTTTGAAAAGTTACGCCCGCTCTGCGGGTTTTTGACAAAGAAAGAACTTATTTTATATTTAATGAAGAACGACAATCTGAAGAACCAGTATCGTATAAACGAGCAGATCCGTGCCAATGAGGTGCGTATTGTAGGCGATGACGTAGAGTCAGTAGTAATGCCTTTGAACAAGGCACTTGCTCTTGCCGAGGAAAAAGAGTTGGACCTTGTTGAGATTTCTCCAACTGCCAATCCACCGGTGTGTCGTTTGATTGAATATTCAAAGTTCCTCTATCAGATGAAGAAGCGCCAGAAGGAGCAGAAGGCGAAGCAGGTGAAGATTGATGTGAAGGAGATCCGTTTCGGTCCTCAGACTGACGAGCACGATTACAACTTCAAACTCAAACATGCGATCAGCTTCCTTCAGGACGGCGACAAGGTAAAGGCTTATGTGTTCTTTAAAGGACGTTCAATCCTTTTCAAGGAGCAGGGTGAGATTCTGCTGTTGCGTTTTGCAAAGGATCTTGAGGAGTATGGTAAGGTTGATTCAATGCCTGTACTCGAAGGTAAGCGCATGACAATCATGCTCTCTGCAAAGAAGGCCGCTCCTGCAAAGAAGGAGAAACCTGCCAAGCCACAGCAGCCTGCAGCCGAGCCAACTAAAGAAGATTAAAAAAGCGAGTAGTGTTGGATAGTACGCTACCGATATTTGTTAACTAATAATTTTTTTAAAAAAATGCCAAAAGTTAAGACTAACTCCGGTGCCAAAAAAAGATTCGCTCTTACCGGAACAGGTAAAATCAAGAGAAAGCATGCTT
>JAFYWE010000133.1 GCA_017558165.1 Bacteroidaceae bacterium | reverse complement strand
GCTACGCGCCCTACAAAAAATAATAAAACACCCTATTTTTGCTCTATAAAAAACTTAACGATATAAATTTAAACAGCTTCTAAAAGTTATGTTTATTGGGACAAATATTAGCAACAATATAGCAGTTGACCCAAAAGTAGTTTGTCATACTGACAGAGCGAAGCGACGAGGGATCTCTAAAACAACATACGAGATATCTCCCATACGGTCGACGCCAGAAGGGGCCAAAGTCAAGCATCTCTATTCAGTGCGTTTTTTGAGATCCTTCACATTCGTTGACTTTAGCCCCTACGGGCGTCGACCTCGGTTCAGGATGACAAGTTTACGCAGAAAATGAGTCATGAGCCAACAGCCATATTATTACCCCAAAATTCACATAACGGATATACCACCCAGTCGTGATGACTTGGAACAGCCAGCAACTCTTTAACACAAGGATGGGAATTAGACGGATTTTGTTATTACTCACAGCCACGGTGCTATTCTGTGGGGCCCACGCGCAGACATTTGTCAAAGGGCCACAAAAAAGCATCGTAGGCATCAATGTGCACTTCCGTCACGACAAGCACAACCTCGACAAGGAGTACATGGGCAACAGCCAGTCACTGCAGCGCTTTGCCCAGATAGTCGACTCCATCGGCCTGCAGCGCATCGACTCGGTTGTCATTGTATCACAGTCATCTCCCGAGGGTGTATACGAGCACAACCTCCGCCTGTCACAGAACCGTGCCGCCACCATGCGTGCCTACATCCAGGAGAACCATGCCAACCTCAAGGACAAGGTCTTCATTCACCCCGACGGTGAGTCATGGCAGCAGCTTCGCCAGTATGTTGTCAACGACACAAAGCTCAAGGACGCCACAAAGGAAAAGATCCTTGCCATCATTGACGCCGATGTAAACATAGGCACAAAGAAGTGGCGTATGGAGCAGCTTCCCGTGTACCGTTACCTGTACACCACCTACTACCCACGCATACGTAACTCGGCGTTCTGTATCCTCTACTACAACGAGATACCCATCTTCGAGCCGGAGTCAGAGCCAGAGCCGGAGCCCGAACCACAGCCCGAGCCGGAACCGGAGCCGGAGCCCCAGCCCGTGACTGTCACCATAACCCAGGAACGCACACTGCTTGCCCTCAAGACCAACCTGCTCTACGACGCCCTCACAGCACTCAACTTCGAGGTAGAGGTACCCATAGGCAACAACTGGTCGGTAGCAGTGGAGGACGTGTTCCCATGGTGGCACATAGGCAACAAATACGCGTTGCAGATGTGGGAGATGGGCATTGAGGGCCGCTACTGGTTCAACCGTCCACAGGACACCCCGGTGCTCAACGGTCAGTTCGTAGGCCTTTACGTGATGTCGGCAAAGTACGACTTCCAGTGGCGCAGGGACATCAACTACCAGGGCGAGTACTGGTCGGCCGGCCTCACCTACGGCTATGCAATGCCCCTTGGCAAGCGCCTGAACCTTGAGCTGTCACTTTCACTGGGTTACCTCACTACAGCCTACCGCCACTATACCCCATCAGTAGGATATGAGGAGCTCATCAGAGACCCCTACAAGCAGGGACGCATGGGTTACTTCGGCCCCACAAAGGTTGAGGTATCGCTGGTATACCCCATCAAGATAACCAAGACAAGAGAGGAGGTGCGCTATGAATAAGAACATCATACGCACACTCTGCATCCTGTGCCTCGCCATCCTGCTGGCTGCGTGCGAGCGCCGTCCGTTGCAGGATTCTACCAACATGCTGCGCGTGAGGGTCGTGCTCAAGGTAAGCGACGTTAACAACGTCACCACAAACATCTACAACACCCGTATCCCCGCCCCAAGCATTTCGCCGTCAATCATACGCGCGATATTCTATGACGAGGTGACAGACAACGTGGCATCACAGGGCTTCCTCACAAACCAGGAGACCGACGCCGACGGCAACACCGTATTCACCGGCTACGTGAACGTACCGGCCGGAAAGTACAACCTCGTATGCTACAACTTCGACACCCCGTCACTGCAGGTAGAGAACGAGAGCAACTGGAACACCATCAATGCGTACACATCCGAGGTCAACGAGTACTACTACACTCGTTTCTACAGTAGCCGTGCCGATGAAGCCTTCACACCCATACCACGCATATACTACGAGCCCGACCACCTTATTGTGGCACGTGAGAACGGCGTTGTCGTTCCCAAACGCACCGACCTCATAACCATCCACACCGAGGCCAAGAGCATCATCGACACCTATTATATACAGGTGCGCGTGGTCAACGGACAGTACGCGTCGGACGCCACAGCCATACTCACCGACCTTGCCCCGTCGAACAAGTTCGCCATTGACGAGCGCAAGCACGACGAGTACTCGGCAACATTCTTCGAGATGCGCCGCAGTATTGACGCACGCATACGCGCAAGCAATCAGGACGTGCTGTGCGCAACGTTCAACACGTTCGGCAAGCGCCCCGACGAGATTGACCCCTCGGTCGAGAGTAAGCTGTACGTCACCTTCAACGTCATAACAGTCGACGGCCAAAGAGCGGAGATGACGGTTGATATGGACTCAATATTCAAGACAGAGCCTGCCATTGAGAAGCATTGGTTGCTCATTGACAAGGAGTTTGTCATCCCAGAGCCGAAGCCCGACCCCGACCGCCCCGATGAAGACAAGGGAATGTTCGAGACCGATGTCGAGGGATGGGACAAGGAGGAAGGATACATAGATATTTGAGACATGGATAAAAAATAGCAACAATATGGCAGTTGACCCAGAATTTCTTTTTAATGTCATCCCGACAGAGCGGAGCGACGAAAGTTCAGTTCGACAATGCTTGTAGCAATTAGTCACGCGTTGTGCAGACTTTGTTTGCACCGCGTGGGATGCGAGAAACAAGCATTGTCAAAGGATCTCCGAATCGATATACGAGATATCTCCCATACGGTCGATATGACACCAACACTGGGTAATATAGTTATGGGTCAACATCAGTATCATTACAAAAAAACAAACAAAATAATTTATTAACCTAATTTCTTAACTAATCTTTTACAATTATGAAAAAGAAGTTCTTCTTTGCAGCATTGGCAACCATAGCGCTTGCAAGCTGCACAAACGACGAGAGCGTTTTTGAGGGCATCGCACAGGGCGACGAGATCAATTTCGCAGTAGCAAAGTACACTCCCCAGACACGCGCAAATGAGCACGAGACAGGTGCTGATTTCACAGAAAATGTCACAATCTGGTCTTGGTACGACGGCAATAGCACACAGGTAATTCCTGGTGACGTTTACGATCCCGTTAACAATGTATTCGTACCACAGAACGGTGCTACCACTGGCAACAAGTACTACTGGCCAGTTGATAACAGCTCACTTGATTTCGTAGCTGTTCCAACAAGCCTTATAACTGATGGCTATTTCACAGCACCTGAGCGTAATGGCGGTAATACTACACTTACATTCGAACTTGATGGAAATACTTATTATCACACTACCAACCTCATGACAACACAGGTGCTTACAGGCAACCGTACAGAAAGTTCTGTAGCCCTTCTGTTCCGTCACCTCCTTGCAAAGCTCAACATCAACGTAAATCAGAAGGTGAGAGCTAATGCTGATGCTGATGCTGATGCAAGATGGAACGTTACAATCAACAGCATCACACTGAGTGGCTTGCACAACTATGGTAAAGTTGTAATTGACGACGCATGGACAGCAGCAAACAATGATGCTAATTGTGCATGGGATGAGACTAGACTCGAACAAGGCAATAGTACATGGAATGTAAAATCAGCACAGGACTGGTCATTGTATGATGACACAAATCCTGCAACAACAGCTTTGGCAGCAAACGCAACTGCTAATAACTACAGCTCAAGCGAGACATACTACATTCTTCCACAGAGTCTTGTAAACCAGGAAATTACAATCAAATACACCATCGTAACAGATTATCTGGGCAACCCAACACAGCCTAACACTGTTGAGACATATACAAAGACATTCAAACTTGCAGGTATATCAAACATCTATGCATGGTATATGAACAAGGTCATCACTTACAACATTGCCATTGACCCAACAGAGGAACTTAATCCTATCACATTCGATGTAAACGAAGAGGTGTGGGGTACAGAGACTGGTAATGCAGCGGATTTGGGCATCAACTAATCAGAGAGCAGTACACCTAATCAATGCTTAGGTAAAACCACAGTATAATAATACTTGAACACAGGCTATGGAGGACTGATCCCCTCCATAGCCACAAATAAAGACAGCGAGAATGAAACACGGCAAATTATACAGCACATTGGCAATACTGCTCGCATTGGTATCGTGTACCAATGACGAGAAGGAGTTCATGGCACCTGCCGACATCTCATTCTCTCCCGCAATTGCTGCAGCCACACGCTCTACAGAGAGCATATATCCACAGGATACCCCGTTCGGAGTGTGGGCCTACAGCCTTCAAAGAAACAAGAAATGGGAAAGCAACGCACAGACAGCCGCAACAGTGCTCGACGACGCGATTGTGACCTACGCCGACGGTGTGTGGCGCCCCACTCCATCGACCGAATGGCCAGGCAATGACAGGCTTACATTCTTTGCCTACTCGCCATATGGCCTGGGCGCTACATTCACACCGGAATACGGTATCGAATTCCATGACTATGACGTGACATCGGGCATAACACCAATGTTCACCGAGCCCATTGCCGACTGCGACAAGCGCCTCACGAACGGTTGCATACCATTCACGTTCATACAGACACTTGCCGACGTTGAGTTCATGGTGCGCCATGTAGCCCCCGTCGACTACAAGGTGTACGTCAAGAGCATAACTATTGACAACATATCGTTGCAAGGCAACTTCAACTCACTGCCCACTGCCGCATGGCAGCTGACAGGCGATGCACAGACAATAGAATTCTGCGACGCGCTTACCGAGGTGGGCATAAGCTCGCAGACAGCAGGCACCAGGACAATGCTTCCACAGACACCGGGCAGACCCGTGAAGGTGGTGGTAGACATATACAACGACAGGGGCGGAGTAACGGCCCTTGACCGTGAGCTGGTGACTGACACGATAAAGGAGCCATGGGGAATTGGCAAGTATTATATCTATAACCTTGTGATTTCACCCGATGAAGTGACGTTCAACACAGACGTCATTGACGGCGCCAAGATAAAATAATTAAAGAAACATTAGTCCCATGATGAGACATCACCATATATGTTCGTTAGGTTTGCGCGGCCTCCTGAAGGCCTCGTCAATATTCTGTGCATTGTTGCTTGCAACAGCCTGCACCAACGACACCGACCTTGGTGACGTTGACAGCGACATGCCCATTTACTTTACGGTTGAGAACGAGAAGACACGTGCGCCCGAGGACGACTTCACAGACTTCACTGGCGCTGACTTTGGTGTAACAGCATACTGGTATGCCGACGGCGACATGACCGACGAGAATCCGCTGCCGGTAATGAACAACCTGAAGATAAACTACGCCAACGGGGTAGCTACAATAGACAGCAACGATAAATACTATTGGACAAAGGGCGGATGGCATTTCAGCGCCTACGCACCTTGGGTTGCCGATCCACAGAATGCCAACGTGAAGATTACCGTTCCTCAAGGCGTCTATGACGGCTATACATTTGACGGCACTGTAGACGGAGTAACCGACTACATGTTCGCCGACGAACAGGCAGGCTACTACAATGTAGCACCTGCAACAGGAGAACAGTTGCAGAGATTCACTGCCGAGAATGCCGTCCCAATGCGATTCCGCCACGCGCTCACCAAGGTGAAGTTCCAAACACGCCTGGGCAACGGCACACCGTCAAACGTATCGTTGAAGATAAACTCAATGTATATAAGAAATGTACGTGTCAAGGGAAATGCAACGTTCAAACACAACGGCAAGAGCGGCTATGCATCCGTTTCACCGGCCGACGATGCCAACAAGTGGAACACAGAGGGGATGAAGTGGAATACAGAGGTATTTCCTGTAGGCAGCATCCACGATGCACTGTATCTTGACGACCATGTGGTAAGTTGTACAGGCATGTCGGGCATCAGTACAACATTCAAAGAATTCGATGACTGTTTCTACCTGATGCCACAGCAATTGTATGCAAAAGACGAGAGCGAGTTCGTACAGATGCTTGAGGTGAACTAT